>JBEGUL010000001.1:0-3904 GCA_041178865.1 Actinomycetota bacterium
CCAGTTCACCACCGCAAACTAGACAGCTGATTAACATTTACAGCTGTTAGCCTGACAGCGTCGACGTGCATCCCTTGAGGCCGGCCATTCTTTTCAGAAGCCCGCCATTGGAGTTTGTATCCTCTCGTTCCCCACAATTTCTCGCTTTGCCCTGTCCTTTCTTCGAACACTCGGTGTTCTGTTCTTGGCGATTGGGGCAATATTCATCACGAGTTACTCAACCTCTGCGTTTGGAGTTGAGTCACCGATCGATCTGGGCACTTCTGCTGCCTACTCAGTTCTGGGTGCCTCGACAGTGACAAACACAGGGCCGACAGTTCTGTCGGCAAATCTAGGGCTGGCTCCCGGAACTTCTATAACGGGCTTCCCACCCGGAATTACTCGAGGTGTCACGCATATTTCAGATGGTGCAGCAGTGACAGCTCAACAAGATCTGGGGATTGCCTATTCTGACGCAGCGAGTAGGACTGAAACGAGAAATATTTCCGGCCTGAACTTGGGTGGGATGACATTAAGTCCTGGGGTTTTTCATGCAGATGCTGCAATGGCGCTATCAGGTGAGCTTGTCCTCGATGCGGGCGGTGACAAGACTTCTGTTTTCATTTTCCAAGCAGGCTCGACTCTCACCACCTTGACGGGAAGTAGGGTCACATTGATCAATGGAGCCCAAGCTTGCAACGTTTATTGGCAGGTAGGCAGCTCAGCAACCATCGGGACAAATACTGACTTTGTTGGAACAATACTTGCCTGGACCTCAATCACTGTTACATCAGGCGTCCACATTGCCGGGAGAGCGTTAGCTCACGGAGCAGCTGTAACGCTAGACACGGCAACGGTGACGGAACCTGGTTGCGACACAGTTGGCCCAACACCAACACCAACACCAACACCAACACCAACAGCAACAGCAACAGCAACAGCAACAGCAACGTATTCTCCTCAGCCTTCACCCGCTGTTACGGCGATTCAGCCCCAGGACGCTGACCTAGCACCAACTGGGCAATCCCCAATGTGGGTCTTCATCGGTGGCGTGATGATAGGTCTCGGAATTACTCTTATCGCGCTCGCACAAATTGCAATGCTGGAACTAAGAAGGGTTCACCAGAGTCGCGGTGCGTGAAAGCACATCGCGGCACACCACAATCGCTGGGCTCTGAGCACTTGCTCGCCTCGCTGCCGTGAACACTGTTCTGCGTGGGTTGCCTGGCAGATCAATCAGATCTACTGTCACCGGGCGCCCCACCCAGGCCAGCCCTGTCAGCAGTGCAACAGCATTGCCGGACTCCACCAGGCGAATATGCGCCTGAATATCTGCCGTTTCGAATTGCACGTCTGGTTCGAACCCGGCCTGGCGACAGGCTTGTTCTGCCCAGTGACGTGATGCAGTTCCTCGAGGCTCCATCACCCAGGGCAATCCAGCAGTGTCTGCCAGGTTCTTAATGCCCTGCTCAGAAACAAGCTTCTTCGAGACCCCCAAGCGAATGGGATCTGTCGTGAGGTCAACCCTGTCTAACTCTGGATGACGTGGGGCGGCATGGCCGGGGTATTGCTCAGCAATCACGAGATCAAAGTCTCGGGTCCAGGTGGCATGCAGGGCGGCCTCTGGTTCTTGCTGGGTTACTTCCAAGCGCATCTCGGGATATTCCGAACGAACAAGACTGAGGGCATCGGGCAACAGTGCCAATGCTGCGGATTGGAATACGGCCAAACGCACCAAGCCTGCAGGTCGCTCGAGTGAGGTGGTCACTTCCGCTTCTGCTTGTTCCAGGACCTCTAACACCGTGGAGGTATGAGCAACCAGAATCTCAGCTTGTGGAGTTAGAGTGACGCGGCGTCCACTCTTTCGAAGTAAGGGGACGCCCACTTCCTTCTCCAGCAGAGCGAGCTGCTGGGAAACAGCAGAAGGACTGTAATTCAGTGCTTCTGCCACCTCAGCAAGGGTCCCACGAAGCTTGACTTCACGCAGCAGCCTCAAGCGCCTCAAGTCGAGCATTCGGACCTCCAATTAGTTAAGCAATTCTAATGAGTATTAGTAACTAATGTGCGCTTTATCTTAAGTCTTGTGGGCACCAGACTAGAGACATGACCGCTGACGCTCTCTCCCCCGAACTAGCCACCGATTCCATTGCACTAGTGCGCAAATGGTTGACCGAAGCACAAGGCTTCCCTGTTGACTCAAGTGCCGTGATGCTGGCCGGTGTCTTGAAGGACCCCAATGGTCTGGCCTTCACCGTGGGCTTCGTTGATGGCGTTGTGCGTCCCGAAGATCTGCGCGTCGCCGCAAGAAACCTAAAGGAACTCGCACCCAAGGTTCCTGCGTTCCTGCCCTGGTATATGCGAGCTGCTGTGCGCGTGGGTGGCCTCGTTGCCCCCATCCTCCCGAGTGTGGTTATTCCCATCTCTCGCAAGGTCCTGCGCAACATGGTGGGTCACCTCATCGTCGATGCCACAGATGCCAAGTTAGGTGGAGCAATTGCCAAACTGCGCAAGCCAGGTGTTCGCCTCAACGTCAACCTGCTCGGTGAAGCTGTCCTCGGCGAGCGCGAAGCCGCTCGCCGCCTAGAGGGCACCCGTGCGCTTCTCGCTCGCGAGGATGTCGACTACGTCTCCATCAAGGTGTCCTCTACTGTTGCTCCCCACTCTGCGTGGGCTTTCGAGCAGGACGTGGAGCACGTGGTTGAGCGTTTGCTTCCCTTGTTCCATCTGGCAGCGGAGAGCCCCTCTCCCAAGTTCATCAACTTGGACATGGAAGAGTTCAAGGATCTCGATATCACCATCGCGGTCTTTACTCGTATTCTGGACCGTCCTGAGCTCCTGAACCTCGAAGCAGGAATTGTTCTTCAGGCATACCTTCCTGATGCACTGGCTGCCATGATCCGCCTGCAGGAATGGTCTGCAGCTCGCCGCGCACGCGGCGGTGCTGGCATCAAGGTTCGCGTGGTGAAGGGGGCTAACCTACCAATGGAGCGCGTAGAAGCAGCTCTGCACGACTGGCCTCTCGCAACCTGGCACACCAAGCAGGACAGCGACACCAACTACAAGCGCGTCATCAACTACGCCCTGCACCCTGACCGCATTGGCAACGTCCGTATTGGCGTTGCCGGTCACAACCTCTTCGATGTTGCCTATGCCTGGCTACTCGCCGGTAAGCGCGGCGTTCAGTCCGGTATTGAATTCGAGATGCTTCTCGGGATGGCTCAGGGCCAGGCCGAAGCTGTCAAGAAGGATGTCGGCGGACTCCTGCTCTACACACCCGTAGTTCACCCTGCTGAGTTTGACGTGGCTATTGCTTACCTGATCCGCCGCCTTGAAGAAGGTGCATCACAGGACAACTTCATGTCTGCCGTGTTTGAGCTCTCCGCTAATGAAGCACTCTTTGAACGTGAGCAGACGCGCTTCTTGAACTCCCTCGCTGAGCTGGATGACACTGTCCCCGCTTCTCACCGTGTGCAGGACCGCACCAAGCCAGCCAAGCCCATGCCTACTGACCGCTTTGAAAACGCAGCAGACACGGACCCCGCTATTGCTGCGAACCGCGCGTGGGGCAATGGAATTCTTTCTCGAATTACCTCCTCACAGCTGGGCAATGACACTGTTGCCAACAACACCATCAACACCGAAGCAGAGCTGGAAAAGGTCTTTGCTACCGCTACCGGTTCAGGTGCTGCTTGGCGCGAGCGTTCTGCTGACGAGCGCGCAGCGATTCTCCACCGTGCAGGTGAGATCCTTGAAGCACGTCGCGCTGACTTGATGGAAGTTGCAGGTAGTGAAACGGGCAAGACCCTCGACCAATCTGACCCTGAAGTCACAGAAGCCATTGACTTCGCTCACTACTACGCCGAGCAGGCCAAAAAGCTCGGACGCATTTCTGGTGCAGAGTTTGTACCTGCAGGTCTGACCGTGG
>JBEGUL010000002.1:0-6366 GCA_041178865.1 Actinomycetota bacterium
ATAACCGACCAACTGACCAGGGCCATGCCAAGTAATTTTTCCGCCACGGTCGACGTCAATGACTTCAGTGTCATCAACGGGACGCTCGGAGTCTTCTGTGCGCTTGCCGGCGGTGTACACAGATTGGTGCTCAAGAAGAAGAAGAGTGTTTGGTCGTTCGCCAGAAACAACTTGTTTGTGGATTTCTCGTTGCTTTTCCCACGCTTCACGGTAGGGAACTGTGTCGTCTCCGAGACCGAGAATAACGACATCCAACATAGGTTCAATTCTACCAACCGCATATGCTCGCCCATGCACAGAATTCAGCTGAATATTTATCCACACATCACCCGAGTCCGGCAATAGTTGAGCTCTGAGCTGTCACTCTGCATTCATGAATGTGACACAACAACCGTTTCTCGTTATCGGATACACCCTGCATTCGCCTGAAATTTTTGAAAGAGAGTTTCTGGGCAGTGCTCAAATTGATGGACTTCTTGTTGAACATCTGTTGACAATCTGCTCCCGCCCGTCGAAAGCCATTGATCTTGGACGGAACACAGATGGTGATCTGGTGTGGGTTTCGAAGCTCTCTCATTCGTTCCCCAGCATTGAGCCCCAGGAAAAGGGATACTTCAGTTCTGAACTAACATTCCCCGATTCTGAAGCGTCTATCCCGAAGCGGCAGCACCAAGAAAATATCGAAGAACGTCAGAAGCTCGTTCCAGCCGTTTTCGACGCACTTCACCGACATCGAAAGAAAGTTCTTTTTGCGTTGGGAGCAGGATCGGTGTTCTTCCTGAGTAGTTACTTGCTCCCTCAACCCGGTCCTGCGGCATCGACCTCACTCGATGACAAACCCACTGTTGCTGCAACCCTTCAGCCTCGAGAACTAGCGCAGAGTCCTGAATCTGCAGCTATCGAATTTGTAATGAAAGCCGAAATCTCTGGTGTGTCAGTCCCACGGGATGTAAATGCAGATGACCTCACCGCAACCATTGTCAGTCAGAGTGGTGAAATTGTTCTCGTGGATGTCCAGGCCACGACGGAGGAAGGGTTAACGACATTCGCCACGCTTCTCCTGCAAAAAGCAGAATCTGCGTGGCGAATTCGTGAGGTATTTGAACCTCGTTAGAACTTAGATTCCGAGATCAGCGTCGAAAGCGCCCTCTTCAAGACGTTCCTTCATTGCTCCAAGGAAACGTGCTGCATCAGCACCGTCAATGATGCGGTGGTCGTAGGACAGGGCCAAGTAAACCATTGAACGAACAGCGATAACTTCCTGGCCTTCTGCTTCAATCACTACGGGACGCTTGGTGACAACACCGGTACCCAGGATTGCGAGTTGAGGAAGGAAGACAACGGGAGTATCGAAAAGTGCACCACGTGAACCAGTGTTGGTCAGCGTGAACGTTCCACCAGCAAGCTCGTCTGGTTGAAGCTTGTTGTCGCGGGTGCGAGCAGCAACATCAGCGATAGCGATGGAGTACTGAGCAATATTCAGTTCGCCCGCGTTCTTGACTACTGGCGTGAGAAGACCACGTTCGGTGTCAACGGCAATCGACACGTTTTCGTAACCTGGGTAGACAATGTTGTCACCGTCTACAGTTGCGTTGATAATCGGGAATGCTTTGAGAGCCTCAGTTGCTGCCAGAGCGAAGAAAGGCATGAAGCTGAGCTTGCCACCGGTTGCCGCGACAAACTGACCCTGAACACGCTTGCGTAGTTCTGCAATACGAGTGACGTCAACTTCAACAACGCTGGTGAGCTGTGCTGTGCTCTGCATCGAAATCACTGCACGCTCTGCGACAACCTTGCGCAGGCGAGTCATAGGAACGGTAGTTCCGCGAAGAGGAGAAACGGAGAGGGGGGTACGAGTCTTTACAGGAGCAGCAGATGAACCACCGCGTGCGGAAAGCACATCTTCCTTACGGATACGTCCACCGATACCGGTTCCAACTACAGCGTTGAGGTCAACACCGTTTTCGTTTGCATACTTGCGAACGATAGGAGTGACATATGCGGCACCACCAGAGTGGGCGGGTGCTGCTGGTGCTGCAACTGGCTGAGGGGCCACGACAGGAGGAGCAACCACGGGAGGCGCAACAACAGGAGCTGCGACCACAGGAGCCACAACTGGAGCTGCTACTTCCGGAGCTGCTACTACCGGTGCTGCCACGACAGGAGCAGCTACAGGCTCGGGAACAGCTACTGGTTCGGGAGCTGCAGGAGCAGCAGGTGCTTCTGCAGCAGGGGCAGCAGGTGCTGCACCAGCACCGGAACCATCGCCAATGTGGGCAAGTACAGTGCCAACAGCAACTGTCTCGTCTTCTTGGACCAGAATTGCCTCAACAATGCCTGAGATAGGCGAAGGAATCTCTGTGTCAACCTTGTCGGTTGATACTTCGAGTAAAGGCTCATCTACCTCTACGCGGTCACCGACGTTCTTGAGCCACCGGGTAACGGTGCCTTCGGTGACGCTTTCACCCAGTGCGGGGAGGCTGACTGACTCGCTCATGGACTAAATCTCCTTGTTAGCTGTTGCGTTGCTTAGCTTACTAATGCTTGACCGGTCTCTACAGCGTGTGTAGAGGCTTGCCAGCGAGGTATAGGAATGCTTCACCCAGAGACTCGTTCTGAGTTGGGTGGGCGTGGAGCAGTGGTGCAATGTCTTCAGGGTGGGCTTCCCAGTTGACGACGAGCTGTGCTTCACCAATCAGCTCGCCGACGCGGGCACCGATCATGTGAACGCCAACTACTGGGCCATCAACTACGCGAACAACCTTGACAGAACCAGCCGTTCCGAGGATTTCACTCTTACCGTTGCCAGCAAGGTTGTAGTCGTAGGCAGCAATCTTGTCTGCACCATAGTGTTCAACAGCCTTTGCTTCGCTGAGACCGACTGAAGCAATTTCAGGCTCGCAGTAAGTGACCTTTGGAATATTGATGTCGCTGATGACTACGGGGTTCAGCCCTGCGATTTCTTCCGCAACGAAGATGCCGTGCTGGTAACCACGGTGTGCAAGCTGGAGACCAGGAACAATGTCACCAACAGCGTAAACACCGGGGATGTTGGTTGCGAGGCGCTCATTAGTGATGACGTAACCGCGGTCCATAGTGATGCCAACTTCTTCGAAGCCACAACCAGCAGTTGCTGCACCACGACCAACAGCGACCAGTAAGAGGTCAGCTTCGATGGTCTCGCCGCTTTCGAGGGTGATGACGACGCCAGAGTCGCTCTGTGTTACTCCCTGGAAGCGAACGCCCAGCTTGTAGTCAATTCCGCGCTTGCGGTAGGCGCGCTCAAGTGCCTTGGAGATGCTCTCTTCTTCGTTGGGAACGAGGTGAGGCAAGCCTTCAATGATGACAACTTCTGCACCAAAGCTCTTCCAAACAGATGCAAACTCCACACCGATAACGCCGCCGCCAAGAATGGCAACCTTATTGGGAACGTAGTTCATCTGCAGTGCATGTTCACTGGTGATGACTCGACCACCAATTTCGAGACCGGGGAGTGAGCGTGAGTAAGAACCAGTAGCGAGAACGACGTTCTTGCCGACGATGTTATCTGAACCAACTGCAACAGTGGTGGGGGAGACGAGACGGCCTTCGCCTTCGATGACGGTCACGCCACGAGCCTTGATCAATCCACCCAGACCTTTGAACTTCTTAGCGATGATGTCCTCTCGGAAAGCATTGACACGATCCATGTCCACACCATCGAAGGTGGCATTGATGCCACACACATGTGCCTCGCGAGCGTTATCTGCAATCTCGGCTGCGTGAAGCATTGCCTTAGTGGGGATGCAGCCAACGTGAAGGCATGTGCCACCAAGCTTGTTCTTCTCGATGAGTGCGACGTTCATGCCGAGTTCAGAGGCGCGAATGGCGGCAGAGTAGCCACCACTTCCGCCGCCGAGTACGACGAGGTCAAAGTTGAGTTCAGCCACGATTCTGCTCCTTTTGAGAGGGTGTTTGCGCCAGTTAGACGCAAAAATCTGCGTTACTTACGGAGAAGTTAACCTTTACGAGACTACTACGCCGTGGCGTATGACTCTGCGAGGTCGATCAGGGTGCGAACAGCAACACCGGTTGGGCCTGCACCTGTGTATCCATAAGAGCTACCCGCGTTGTTAGCTGTATTAGCTATATCTAGGTGGAGCCAAGGAATCTGAGGTGCGTCAGGCTTATCTGAGGTTTTTCCTACGAAATCTTTGAGGAAAGTAGCTCCTACCAACATTCCGCCAGCTGTATTCCCTGGCTTAACGTTGGCAATGTCGGCAACATCTGAATTGAGATATCCACGGAGTTCTTCCGGAAGTGGCATGTGCCAGAAGTTTTCACCAGCAGCCTGACCGAGTTCCACGAGGTGGGAAATGCTGGTCGCATCACCCATTACCCCGGTGTATCTGGTGCCCAAAGCTGTTGTGGCAGCACCTGTCAGGGTTGCGATGTCAATAATCAAATCTGGATACTCCGCGCTAGCTGCAACAAGCCCATCTGCGAGAACCAAACGTCCCTCAGCATCTGTGTTGAGTACTTCGACAGTTTTGCCACCGTGAATTGTCAATACATCGTTCGGCCTGGTTGCTGTACTCGATGGCATGTTCTCGGCCAAGCACAGCCAAGCAGTGATGTTGACGTTGAGTTTGAGTTCAGCTGCCGCCTTGATAATCGCCAGAGTGGACGCGGCACCGGTCATGTCGTACTTCATTCCGATCATGCCTGCACCGGACTTCAAGGACAGGCCACCGGTGTCAAAAGTGATTCCCTTGCCCACGATTGCCATGTGCTTCTTTGCTTTTTTGGGCGCATAAACCAGTTTCATCAGGCGTGGTGGTCGAGAAGATCCCTGACCAACACCCAGGATTCCACCGAATCCATCCTTTTCGAGAGCTTTTTCGTCCCAGACCTTTGACGTGATGGGTAGCCCCTGGATTACTTTCAGGGCGCGGTCAACAAATGTGGCGGGATATAAATCATTGGGGGGAGTATTGACCAGGTTCTTCACTAGAGAAAGCGCTTCTGAGGTGACCGAAGGTTTGGTCAACTCAGCTTTCACGCCCTGGGCAACAACAATTTCCACGGCGTGAATAGGTTGCTTCTTGTCAGGCGTGGATTTGTAGTCGTTGTATGAGTAAGTGCCCAATGCGGCACCTTCAGCGAGAGCAGTGATCTCTTCTAGTTCAGCAATGTCGAGATCGAAAGCCACTGTTTCATGACCAGCTAGCTTGCGGGTTGCGACGGCGCCTGCATAACGGAAGATATTTGGAGTGAGGGGGGATGAGCCCAAACCGACGACGGCGATAACTGTTTTTGGGTCTGCTGGATCAATCACTGTGGTGAAGCTGTCTTGTGTTCCCGTGATATCCAATGAGGAAATATGTTTCTGCAGTTGAGAAGTATCGCGAGAGCTAATCAGGCGGACACCCTTTTTCTCAGTCACGGCACCGATAACAATAAAGGCTTTTGCCGAGGGACGGGTTACTAGTGTCAACTTAGGAATACTCACAAATTCACCCTAGGTTCCGGCTTGCTTCACAGTCCTCTCCCACGCGTAAGAGTAAAGAGAAAAGCAAACGTAGACTGAAGATATGCCTGAAAGAGAGACCCTGCTTCACTTCGTGATGGATGTTACAGAAATTCCTCGGGGACTTCCCATGGTGGCTGGGCTAACAGGTTTTGCTGATTCTGGTTCAGCAGTTACAGGTTTTACCGACTACATCGTGGACACCATGGATTCACAGATCATTGCCGTCTTTGATGCTGATTCACTCTTGGACTATCGAGCACGCCGCCCCATCATCTACTTCGACCAGGATCACCTCACCGGCTTTGAGCCACCAATGTTGGCTTTTCACTTAGTCAAAGATGAGATTTCCCGCCCATTCATCCTTCTGACAGGATATGAACCTGATTTCAAGTGGGAAGCTTTTAGTCGCGAAGTACTTAACTTTGTTGAACGTTTCGACGTCGCTACAACTACCTGGGTTCACTCCATCCCTATGCCCGTTCCTCACACACGCCCCATCGGGACCACAGTGAGTGGAAACAGGTCTGACCTGATTGAGCAGTATTCAGTCTGGCGCCCGCATACTCAGGTCCCAGCAAACGCGATGCACCTGGTGGAGTTCCGTCTTCAGGAGATCGAACACGAGGTAGCTGGTTTTGTGCTTCTGGTTCCTCACTATTTGGCTGACACCGAGTTCCCACAAGCTTCTCTCGTGGCGCTAGAGAGCATTAGCTCAGCAACTGGTTTGATTTTCCCTACAGATCGGCTTCGAGAAGAAGGCAGAGAGTTCGTAGCCAAGATTGACGAACAAGTAGAGACCAACGAGGAGCTCAATAAGCTTGTCCACACTCTTGAGCAAAGATACGACTCGTATA
>JBEGUL010000003.1:0-4133 GCA_041178865.1 Actinomycetota bacterium
CAGGTAGTCAAACCCAAACTCGTTGTTGGTTCCATAGGTAATGTCGCACAGGTACTGTTCACGACGAACAGCAGGGACCTGGCCAGCGGTAATCACACCGGTGGTCATACCGAGGGCACGGAAGACACGACCCATCAGCTCCGACTGGTAGCTGGCTAGGTAGTCGTTGACGGTAACAACGTGAACACCACGACCTGCAATGGCATTGAGGTAAGCGGGCAAGGTCGCAACCAGCGTCTTACCTTCACCAGTCTTCATTTCAGCAATGTTGCCCAGGTGCAGTGCAGCACCACCCATGAGCTGAACATCAAAGTGACGCAAACCAATGGTGCGGCGTGCGGCTTCACGGACAGCAGCGAAGGCTTCAGGGAGCATGTGGTCGAGAGATTCACCCTCGATGTAACGCTTGCGGAAATCAGTGGTTTCAGCACGAAGCTCTTCATCGGTGAGGTTGATAAATCCATCTTCGAGTTCGTTGACGGCCTTAGCCAGGTTCTCTAGTTTGCGAAGGGTACGACCTTCACCCACGCGCAGGACCTTGTCAAGAATGTTTGCCACGTAAATCTCCGAAGTTTGTTGCTCAGTGAGCGCTGAGAGGCACTGACACGCACGCGTGGAAGGCCGACCTCAATGCTACCGGGAATGAGCTCACCCCGCCTGTGCGCAAGCTGCAGGCGGGGTGAGTATCGGCTGTTAAGCGGCGTTTGACGGCCTGATGGCGTGCTGTTCTGCAGCGAGCTTCTCCAGGTCCTCTGGAGTTGCCGGCACAATGTCTAGCTGGGCAAATGCTTCAGCGCTTGCTTCATGGATAGAAAGTGGCTTTTGGTGGCCGTGGTGGTGAATCTTCTTCTTATCGCGAGCGCGACGAAGTTGCTCCATCAAACGACCCATGGCCAGGTCAAAGGCGGCATATTTGTCTTCGCCATCTGATTCAGCGCGAAGAACAGGTCCAGCTTCGACCAGCTTGAGTTCCACGTGGTCACCGCCTACAAGACCTTTACCACCGTGATGTTTACTCACCGTGACATCTAGCTCGAGCGGGCGATCCGCGAGCTTTTCTATCTTGTCGACCTTCTCGGCCACGTAGTTACGGAATCGGTCAGTGATTTCAATGTGACGTGCAACGAAGTTCAGTTCCATGACGACCTCCCGTAGTTGGCGTGTACGCCCAACCTTTGGGCGATCCTTTCACGCCAATCGATGTTGTTGAAAATGTAGTCCTGTTTTGCCACAAATGTCACGCATTATTCCTGCGAGTGTCCTGAAAGTTTTTTGGTGTGGAGGCAAGGACTGCTGCGCCGAGAACTTCTGCGCCCCCGGCACGCAGTGCCCGGGCGCATTCCAACAGCGTGGCCCCGGTCGTCATGACGTCATCGACAAGGATCACTTTCCTGCCCGCTGCAGCAGGCTTTGCCCGATACACGCCCTTCATATTGCTAAAGCGCTCCATTCTGCCCAGCTCAGATTGGTCAGCTCTTCTCCTGTTGATGGTGAGCAACTTCTGTGGTCTCACCCCTGCCGCTGTGGCCAGTAGGGCAATGGGTGAATACCCGCGCTTTCGAAAACTGGCCCTGCTGGACGGCGGCACCACCCACAAGATCTCTCCTACCACACCTCGTTCTCTCAATTGCCCGTAAATGGCCTTCATAGCCTCCCTAAGAGGGAGAGACAGTGGCTTTGCCACAGAAGTTCTCCCCTGCTCCTTGAAGCGATGAAGGACTGAGCTCACAGGCGCCGCCAATTCCATGGCAAACCAGAGGGGCAGCCGAAACAGCGCTTCCTGATCAAAGAGCTCGCGGTATTGCAGATCAGCTACCAGGGTTGCTCGGCATTCTCTGCAGAGGTTTCGATCGGGCAGATCACACCCGGCACAACTAATGGGCAAGGCAAGGGCTAGAGCATCTGCACAGGATTCCGTGAAGCGATCAATAAATTCTTGGGAGAGCCACATTCTTCTGATTGTGGCCTGCAAGGAAATTGCTCTAGCTCGTAATGAGAAAGTTGTGGACAAAACTCTGCCGAGATGCCGGTGAACTATCCCCTAGCCGCCTATGAGCTATTGCTGAACTGCAAGAACCTTCACGCCAGGCACGGCCGTCAGCCACTGAGCACTACTGCGCTGAGACAGGACGTTGCCTTCAGCGGTCAGGATTCTGATACCAGCAATGGTGTTGGCTCCGACAACGGAAACGGGGGTTCCGGAGGTAATCTGAGCAAGATCAGCTGCCTGCCCACCAATGACCTGGGCGCGAACGTTATATGCAGTTCCTGTAGCTGAAACGCTCACAACTGTGGTTGTGTCCACCCACGCAGCGGCAACAGGTGTGCCGGGAGCGAGGGAGAGTGTGACTGGGCTACCGAGTTGGACGGGAAGTGATTTCTCACCACGAACGAGGGCACTCACAACGAACTTATATTCGCCATCTGTTTCGAAAAGAGCAAGAACTCGTGAGCCATCGCGAGAAACCGACAGCGAAAGAATTGAGTCAGCCGTGGTCCACGGAACCTCGAGTTGAACCTGTTTGCCGTCCGTCGAAATCACAAAGAGCTTCTCTGGCTGCGATGCAGGCACTGACCAGATGTATCCAAAAGAATCCAAGGCAGGAGCAATCAAATCTGCGCGGGTATCTACCAACTGGGCATTACCGTTGCGGATAAATGATGCACCGGCGCCTGTCAACACAGCAGCTACATTGTTGCCGTTATTTGTGGCGATCGCGGTGGGCTGTTCGGCAAGAATCACTGAAGAAAGTTGTGGCGTCGTCTCAACTGTTGAGCCAGTCCAGTAGCCGAATGCTGTGTCCGTGAGCACTAATGGCCTGGAATCAACGGGCTTGGGCAGGACCGTATCCACCGAGCTGGAAATCGCATTACTGAGCGTGGCCCCATCCACCAACATTGTGACGGTGTTGATGCTCTCCACCGACTGCAGGCTGGCCGAAAGTTGCTGTTTCATCTGCCTAATCACAGTGGGGTCTGCTGAGAGAGCGGCCGAGTTCAAGTCAACTGTTGCCGTGCCCTTTGTCACCGGGACAGTGTCTGCAACCAGGGCTGTCCCTTCCGGGAATGCGGTGCGGGCAGCGCCATTGGCTGCCAGCCATCCTGATGGCCCAGCCAACAGCGCCTTGGTAATACGTGTGCTCTCTGACGCTCCAGCGGGGAAGAACCTCACGTCTGGGATGAGAACTGAGTTAGTGGAGTCAAAGAAATACAGGGGATGCTCTTGATACACCTGGTCGAAGGTGAACCGGTCCATCACAACACCGTTCGGCGCAGCACTAATGCGCCACTGACCATCGACCTGCTGGAATGAATACTCGTTGGTGACAGTCAGCACAGGAACGACATCTGAATAGTTTCCTAGGGCATCAACCAGGGCGTTGAGGTTATAGGTCAGTTGCCCTTGTTCTTGTCCTACCTGAGTGACTGTTCTGAGGCCCGCATCCACGTTCACGCTGGTGGTGGCATCCCACTGGGTTGCAAACTCGGGGGTCAAGAATTGCCGAGCAATTGCGAAGTCACTGACTGGTGAAGAAGCAGCTTCAATAAATCCGCGGAGAATCAGTTCTTGGGAAGCATCCGGCAAAGGCCCCGAGGGCAAGAATTCGATGGCATCGTTCTCAACCGGTACCACGGCGGAGCCTTGGTTCACTCCCCCGGCTCGAGGAATGCCAGAACAGGCCGTGAGCACAAATAAAGCAACCAGTGCCACGCTGGCAACAAGTGCTTTGCTCATTGATCTCTGCGGCGACATCAGGACCCTGCTCCTGAATCGCTGGGGTTCAACGGCAGTGGCGAGGACGCAATAGGAATCTCAAGATCTCGGGGCAGAGTCAAACGGAACAATGCGCCCTCACCGGGGGCTGCCCAGACATCGAGCTGACCATTGTGAACACGTGCGTCCTCTAAGGAAATCGCAAGACCAAGGCCTGTGCCACCGAGAGTGCGCTGACGTGAAGGGTCAGCGCGCCAGAAGCGGCTGAAGACCTGCTCCAGCTGCTCTGCTTCCATACCCACGCCATGGTCACGAACACTGATGGCAACCGCCGTGGCGTTTGAATCCACCGCCACATCAATGGGTTTGTTCTCACCGTGCTCAATGGCATTACCAATGAGGTTCATCAAGATTCTGC
>JBEGUL010000004.1:0-28545 GCA_041178865.1 Actinomycetota bacterium
CGATCTTTGTCTGGACTCACGACTCCGTTGCTCTCGGTGAAGACGGCCCCACTCACCAGCCCATCGAGCAGCTCGCAACACTGCGCGCCATTCCTGAGCTGGATGTTGTTCGCCCCGCAGATGCGAACGAAGTTGCCTACGCCTGGAAGACCATTCTGGAGCGCCGCAACGGTCCTGCTGGTATTGCATTGACTCGTCAAAACATTCCTGTGTTCACACGTGGAGAAGGCGCCGCAACTGGCGACACCTTTGCTCACGCACGTGAGACTGCCAAGGGTGCCTACGTTCTCGTTGACGCAGCAAACGGCAAGCCAGATGTGATCTTCATTGCAACCGGTTCCGAAGTTCAGCTTGCCGTTGCAGCACGTGAACAACTCGCTGGTGAAGGCATTCACGCACGCGTGGTGTCTGTTCCTTGCCTTGAGTGGTTCTACGAGCAGCCTGCTGCATACCAGGAGAGCGTTCTCCCCTCAGCAGTGAAAGCTCGCGTCTCCATTGAAGCTGGTTTGTCACTGACCTGGGACAAGATCGTTGGAACCGCTGGACGAAGCGTTTCCATCGAGCACTTCGGTGCATCGGCTGATTACAAGACCTTGTTCACCAAGTTCGGCATCACCACCGATGCCGCGGTCGCTGCTGCGAAGGAATCCATCGCAGCTCAGTAACTCGTGACCCCGGGGACGTGGAATAACTTCCTTGCCCCCGGGTTACAACTTCATATAAATCTCAACACCTGATCCGCTCCCCCTCAATAACTGGAGAATCAACGTTCATGTCGAACACCCCCACCGCACAACTGTCCGCAGCCGGCGTCAGCATTTGGCTCGATGATCTCTCCCGTGAGCGCATCACCTCTGGCAATCTTCAGGCTCTCATTGCTGAAAAGAATGTTGTGGGCGTCACTACCAACCCCACCATCTTCGCTGGCGCCCTCACCAACGGTGAGAGCTATGCAGCACAGGTGAAGAAACTTGCAGCTACGGGTGCAGATGCAGAAGCTGCCGTCTTCGACATCACCACTGATGACGTTGCAGATGCGTGCGACATCTTCCGTGGCGTATTTGATGCAACTCAGGGCGTAGATGGCCGCGTTTCTATCGAAGTATCCCCCACACTTGCTCACGATGCTCCTGGCACCATTGAGGAAGCAAAGCGTCTTTGGGCAAAGGTCAACAAGCCCAACGCACTCATCAAGATCCCCGCAACCCTTGCTGGTCTTGACGCCATCACCGAAGTTATTGGCGCTGGTATCTCGGTCAACGTGACCTTGATCTTCTCGCTTGAGCGCTACGAAGCTGTCATCAACGCATATCTTGCCGGTTTAGAGAAGGCACAGGCCAACGGCCACGACCTCTCCCAGATTCACTCGGTTGGTTCCTTCTTCGTGTCCCGCGTTGATTCCGAGGTTGACAATCGACTGGGCGCCATTGGCACACCCGAGGCGCTGGCACTCAAGTCCAAGGCCGGTCTTGCGAACGCTCGCCTGGCTTATGAACTCTTCGAGGATATGTTTGACACTGAGCGCGCAGCAGCACTGCTGGCACACGGTGCCAACGTGCAGCGTCCCCTCTGGGCTTCCACTGGAGTCAAGGACCCTGCTCTCCCCGACACTCTGTACGTCACCGAGCTGGTTGCTGCGGGCGTCGTTAACACCATGCCCGAAAAGACTCTGGATGCCACCTTCGACCACGGTGTGGTCACCGGTGACACCATTACCCCCAACTATGCCGACGCCAAGGCAGTCTTCGCTGCTCTGGCAGCAGTGGGCGTGGACTTCGAGGACGTCACCAACGTTCTCGAGTCTGAGGGTGTTTCGAAGTTCATCATCTCGTGGGGCGAACTCCTCGAGACCGTCAACACCGCTTTGGCTGGAGCATAAATGTCATTCCGCATTAAAGTATCTGGAGCTGCAGAAACAGCAGTCGACAAGCATGTACCTCAGCTTGTAGCCGACATGGTGGCTTCCAGCATCACTGCTCAGGACCCCGCTCTTTGGGGTAAGGCTGCCGAGGCAGAATCGGCTATCCGTCTGGGATGGACAGAGTCTGTCTCCATTTCTCGTCCACTCGTGGCTGAGATTGTTGCACTGCGCGATGAACTCCGCGCACAGGGCATCAACCACATCGTCTTAGGTGGCATGGGTGGCTCTTCGCTAGCCCCTGAGGTCATCACCGCAACGATGCAGGCAGAACTGACCGTTTTGGACTCCACCGAGCCTGGTCAGATTAAGGCAGCAATCACCGACCGCCTGCACACCACTGCTGTGGTGATCTCCAGCAAGTCCGGTGGCACCGTCGAGACTGACAGCCAGAAGCGTATCTATGAAGCAGCTTTCACTGCAGTAGGCATTGACCCTCTTGAGCGCATCATTATCGTTACTGACCCCGGTTCTCCCCTGGACAAGTCAGCTCGTGAAGCTGGTTACCGTGTTTTCAACGCTGACCCCAATGTGGGTGGCCGTTTCTCTGCGCTGACAGCCTTTGGCCTCGTCCCTTCCGGTCTTGCGGGTGTAGACATCGCTGAGCTGCTCAATGAAGCAGAAGCGATCTCATTAGATCTCGCTGTTGACCAGCCAGAGAACCCAGGTTTGATTCTCGCTGCAGCTATGGCGGGAACTTCTCCTCTGAAGAACAAACTTGCACTTGTTACCGATGGCACTCACCTCGTGGGTTTCCCTGACTGGGCAGAGCAGCTGATTGCTGAGTCCACGGGTAAGGAAGGCACCGGAATTCTTCCTGTCGTTCTCGATGTGGTCTCCACCGAACTTTCTGCAGGATATGCAGATGTTCAGGTGCTTCGACTGGTTGATGATGCACACGAGTTCCACCTGCTCAACGGCCACAAGCACGAGGGTGAAATCCTCGTCTCGGGCACCCTCGGCGCTATGTTCATGGTGTTTGAGTATGCAACCGCTATTGCTGGTCGCCTCTTAGGCATCAATCCCTTCGACCAGCCTGATGTGGAGTCGGCAAAGATTGCAGCTCGCGCTTTGCTGGATAACCGTCCAGCACCGACCGAGCCTCTCTTCACAGACAAAGGCATCGAAGTTCGTGCTCATGGTGACCTTGGCGATGCCAAGACCGTCCGCGAAGCAATTACTGCTGTACTGAAGCAGCTGCCTGCTGATGGCTACGTTTCTGTCCAGGCATATGTTGACCGCGCGAACTACCCCCAGCTCCACGGTGTGCGCGACCTCGTCGCAGCTCGCGCTGGACGCCCCGTCACCTTCGGTTGGGGACCTCGCTTCCTGCACTCCACCGGCCAGTTCCACAAGGGTGGTCCAGCTGTCGGAGTGTTCATCCAGATTCTGCAGACACCAGACGGCGACGTTGTCATCCCTGAGCGCCCCTTCAGCTTCGGTCAGCTCATCGCTGCCCAGGCTGCTGGTGATGCGAATGTCCTGGCCGACCACGGTCGACCCGTTCTTACGCTGACCCTGACAAACCCCAACACTGAACTCGAACACCTGTTCGCAGCCTTCAACTAAAGGAAATTCATGTCACCTGTTGACATCACTCCGGAGAATAATCCTCTCCGCGTTGCTGAAGACCGCCGACTTAACCGCATCGCAGGACCCTGCGGTCTGGTGTTGTTCGGGGTCACTGGTGACCTGGCACGTAAGAAGCTCATGCCTGCGGTCTATGACTTGGCTAACCGTGGACTACTCCCTCCCGGCTTCGCGCTGGTGGGTTTTGCTCGCCGCGATTGGGAAGATGAAGACTTCGCGCAGATTGTTCACGACTCCGTCAAGCAGTATGCCCGCACCGAGTTTCGTGAGGAAGTCTGGGACCAGCTGGCCAAGGGTATTCGCTTTGTCCAGGGTGAATTCAACGATGACAAGGCTTTTGAACGCCTCAAGAAGACCATTGCTGAACTCGATGAGAAGCGTGGAACCATGGGCAACCATGCGTTTTATCTCTCCGTCCCTCCGCGCTCCTTCCCTGAGGTTGTTTCTCAGCTCAAGCGTGCGGGTCTTGCTGATGAGGTTGAAGGCCAGTGGCGTCGTGTTGTCATTGAGAAGCCTTTTGGTAGTGACCTCAAGACTGCTCGTGAGCTCAACAAGGTTGTCGAATCTGTATTCCCAGCCGACTCGATCTTCCGCATCGACCACTACCTGGGTAAAGAGACTGTTCAGAACATCCTTGCTCTGCGCTTTGCGAACCAGCTCTTTGAACCACTCTGGAATGCCGAGCACGTGGACCACGTTCAGATCACCATGGCCGAAGACATCGGAGTGGGCGGCCGTGCCGGCTACTACGACGGCATCGGAGCAGCTCGTGACGTCATTCAGAATCACTTACTCCAACTCCTAGCTTTAACCGCCATGGAAGAGCCCATTTCCTTCAACGCTGAAGATCTGCGTGCTGAGAAGGAAAAGGTCCTCGCTGCTGTGCGACTGCCCGAAAACATGGCGGAATCCACCGCTCGTGGCCAATATGCCAGCGGCTGGCAGGGCGGCGAAGAAGTAGTGGGCTTCCTCGACGAAGAAGGCATGAATCCCCAGTCTGTGACTGAAACCTATGCCGCTATGCGCTTAGACATCGGTACCCGTCGCTGGGCAGGTGTTCCGTTCTACCTGCGCGCAGGTAAGCGTCTGGGGCGCCGCGTGACCGAAATTGCTGTGGTCTTCAAGCGAGCACCTCAGTATTTGTTCGCTGACCACCAAACCTCTGCGCTTGGCCAGAACGCACTTGTTATTCGCGTTCAGCCTGACGAGGGTGTCACTATTCGTTTTGGTTCCAAGGTTCCTGGTGCGGGCATGCAGGTGCGCGATGTGACCATGGACTTCGGTTATGGCCACGCCTTCACTGAAGCGAGCCCTGAAGCCTACGAGCGTCTCATTCTGGACGTTCTTCTTGGCGATCCTCCCCTGTTCCCCCGTCACGAAGAGGTGGAACTGAGCTGGAAGATTCTTGACCCCATTGAAGAATTCTGGGAAACCCAAGGACAGCCTGAGCAATACGCTCCCGGAACCTGGGGTCCTGCCTCTGCCGATGCCCTCATGGCCCGTGACGGCCGCGTTTGGAGACGTCCATGATCCTCGAACTCCCCGACACCACCACTGCCAAGGTTGCTAAGGAATTGGTTAACCTGCGCGAAGAGGGCGGTGCTGTTGCACTCGGTCGCGTACTCACTCTCCTCATCTCCACCACCATTGGCGAAGAAGAAGAGGCCATTGCCGCAGCCAACGAAGCTTCCCGCGAACACCCTATGCGCGTGATTGTTCTTTCCGTGATTGAACCTGAGCACTCCATTTCAAACCGTCTCGACGCGGAAGTCCGCGTTGGCGGTGATGCAGGTGCCAGTGAAGTTATTGTCCTGCGCGCCTATGGCAAGGTCGGCTCAGATGAGCAGGGTCTTGTTACGGGGCTTCTCCTGCCTGACACCCCTGTGGTGGCCTGGTGGCCTGGTGTCGCGCCCGAAAAGGTATCTGACTCCCCCTTGGGCAGAATTGCACAATGTCGCATCACTGATGCTGCAGCGCAAGCTGACCCTATTGAGGCACTTTCTGACCTCTCCAAGACCTATGCACCCGGTGATGCTGACTTCGCGTGGACTCGGTTGACCCTGTGGCGCACACAACTCGCTGCCGTGCTGGACCAGCCACCTTATGAGCCCATCACCGAAGCACATGTCACGTCGACCCCTGACTTCCCTTCGGCGAAGATGTTAGCAGCCTGGTTACAGTTGCAACTTGGTGTTCCTGTCTCCTGCGACCTCACTCACACCGGGCTCAGTTGGGGTGGCATTCACGGCGTTCGCCTGGTCCGCCCTTCGGGTGACATTGAGCTCACTCGTGTTGAGCCTTCGGTTGCTCGCCTTAAGCAGCCCAACCAACCCACGCATGACCTCGCAATGCCCCGCAGGAGCTTGCGCGACTGCTTGGCAGAAGAACTCCGTCGCCTGGACCCTGATGAGGTCTATGGCCGCGTAGTGACCGAAGGTTTACCTCAGATCATTGTGACCGCAAAGTGAGCGAAGAAACCACGCTTGAAGCGTATGCAGACAAGCAAGAACTCATCGACAACATTGATGAGATCTTTGAAGAGGCCGTGAAAGAACTTCTGGTGGAACAGCCCTCTGTTCACGTTGTCCTCACCGGTGGCACCGTCGGTATTGCCCTGCTGGAAAACATTGATCCCAGCAACAAACTGGACTGGTCTCGCATCCACCTGTGGTGGGGTGACGAACGATTTGTCCCCGCTGGTCACGCAGATCGCAATGAGGGTCAGGCAACAGCCGCCCTCATTCACCGACTGCCCATTCCGGCAGAGAATGTCCACCGTATGCCCGCGTCTGACGAGGGAATGACTCTGGACGAAGCAGTCGATGCGTATGACGACGAACTAGCCAAGTTCTGGCCAGAACTTCCTGAGTTCGACATCACGTTATTAGGCGTGGGTCCTGATGCTCACATTGCCAGTCTGTTCCCAGGCCTGGAGGGCATTGAGGTGGATGACCGTGCCGTCATTGCGGTGCGCAACTCCCCCAAGCCTCCCGCTGAACGCATCAGCTTAACGTTGCCCGCAATCAACAACTCCAAGAACGTCTGGGTGGTCGCCTCAGGCGATGACAAGGCTGATGCTATCTATGCTGCTTTCACCTCTGAAAGTTCTTCAGAAGCGCCTGTGAGCGCTGTTGAAGGCATCGAGGAGACCGTGTTCTTCACTGATGAGGCAGCAGCAGCTCGCCTCATTGACGAAGACTAGCTAGCGCAGCCTGCTGGAAGCAGGGATGTGGAGAGCAGCTTCGCGGTAACTCAGACCTGCCAGGCTTTTCACAACGATATCAACGTCAGTGTCGAGTGCCACCTGTGTGACACCTATCACCTGTGCTGCACCTGCTGAAAGTCCAGCTTGAATCCCAGAAGCTGCGTCTTCGAAAACGATGCAGTCGCCAGCCTGAAGACCTAAGTTCTTCGCACCGCGAAGATAGGGGTCTGGGTAAGGCTTGCCGCGTTCAACATCTTCCGAAGACACCAGCTCTGCAGGAACAGGGAGACCTGCGGCACGCAGTCGTGCAGCACCAAGTCGAGGGTTAGCTGAGGTGCAGACTGTCCACATGCCTGGAGAGAGTGACGGGAGGAGCTCAACAGCACCTGGCAAGGGCTTGGTCAGGTGTGAAGATTCCTGTTCAAGCTGGTGAATATAGGCGACGGCTTCGTCATAGCGCTCCTCAGAGACGTGTCTGCGCACCATGTCTTCTGCTCGAATACCGGCGTTGGAGCGGTCGCTCCAGTCAAAGTCAGGCGCAAACTTCTTCGACCAGGCATCCCAGGCTTCAACAGCAGCACCATGACTGTCCACGAGGACACCGTCGTTATCGAAGAGTAAGCCAGCTATAGGAATCACGAGATCTTGCATAATGACACTTTCTAGGCGTGGGTATAGAAAAATATAGCCCCTGATTTCTCAGGGGCTATATGAAAGTTACTTGGTGGGCTTGACCGTTCCGCGGCGAACGCGAAGCTGGTGGAGGGCATCCTCGAGGATTTGCTCTGCCTCTTCTTCGGTGCGACGTTCCTTCACATAAGCAAGGTGAGTCTTGTATGGCTCAAGCTTTGCCAGCTCAGGCGGGTTAGCCTTGTCGCGACCTGCAGGAAGACCGGACTGTGGGCAGTCAATGATCTCAGGAATTTCTTCCTCAGGGAGGTTTGCTGCAAAGTGACGTACGGTCTCGTTACCGAGAGCATCCCAATACGAGATAGCAATACGTTCTGCGTGAATACCGTGATCTTGTTCTCCCATGGGTCCCGCGCCAACGCGCGAGCCACGGATTGCACTTCCGCCGGATGCCATAGTTATGCTCCTTGGAACTTAGTGATGAGGCCAAGCAGGATGATGCAGGTAATCCACACCAGGCCCAAAATGATGGTGATGCGGTTGAGGTTACGCTCAGCCACACCAGAGGAACCCAGAGTCGAGCTCATGCCGCCACCGAACATATCGGAGACGCCGCCACCGCGACCCTTGTGAAGGAGGATCAGCAGGGTGAGGAGCAGGCTCGTGATGCCGAGCAGCACCTGCAGAACAATCTGAAGAATTTCCATAGTGACAGTCTACCCGACTAGATAACGTGCTTCTGGAACCGGGCAATGCTGGAGAACTCAGCAACGTCCAGGCTGGCTCCACCGACGAGAGCGCCGTCGATGTTGGGCTGACGCATAAAGCCGGCGATGTTGTTTGCCTTGACGGAACCGCCATAAAGAATGCGGGTGCGCTGAGCAGCAGCGTCACCAAGAACTTCGCCGAGGGCAACACGGATTGCTGCACACACTGCCTCTGCCTGCTCTTCAGTGGCAACCTTGCCAGTGCCAATAGCCCAGACGGGTTCGTATGCAATCACGATGTCAGCGTCCAGAGAGACACCCTCGAGGGACTTCTTCAACTGAGCCACTGGCACTGCTGAAGGACCAAACTCTTCCAGCTCTGCTTCGGTTTCACCGACGCATAGAACTGGAACAACGCCGTGCTTGAGTGCGGCCTTGACCTTGTTGCCGACAATCTCGTCGTTTTCTCCGTGGAACTGGCGACGTTCAGAGTGACCAATGATCACATAGGAGCAACCGAGAGCCTTGAGGAATCCACCGGGGATTTCACCGGTGTATGCACCAGAGTCATGCATGGAGATGTCTTGTGCACCGTAAGCAAGCTCGAGCTTGTCAGCTTCCACCAAGTTCTGCACTGAACGAATGTCAGTAAATGGAGGGAAGACCGAAACCTCAACGTCGGTGTACTTGTGGTTGGCATCCTTAAGAGTCCACGCCAGCTTCTGAACGAAGGCGATTGCCTGGAGGTGATCCAGGTTCATCTTCCAGTTACCCGCGATGAGCGGGGTACGAGTGTTTACCATCCGAGGACCTCCAGGCCAGGTAGACGCTTACCCTCGAGGAATTCGAGGCTAGCTCCACCACCAGTTGAAATGTGACCGAACTGGTCATCAGCGAAACCGAGAATACGCACAGCAGCAGCTGAGTCGCCGCCACCGACAACACTGAGGCCGTCGACCTCAGTCAGTGCCTTGGCAATGGCACGAGTGCCTTCAGCGAAAGCAGGAATTTCGAATACACCTGCTGGACCGTTCCAGAAGACCGTCTTGGAAGCTTTGATGACGGCAGCGAAAGCCTTGCCGGTCTCAGGACCGATGTCCAGTCCCATGCCGGTTGCACCGAATGCTGTTTCTTCGAGAGCTTCTGCTGGAGCAATCACGTGCTCTGCATCTGCGCCGAATTTGCTCGCCATCACAATGTCTGTGGGAAGAATGATTTTCACGCCGCGTGCCTCGGCATCTGCGATGTAACCGCGAACGGTGTCGAGCTGGTCAACCTCAAGCAGGCTGGCACCGACCTTGTATCCCTGCGCGGCGAGGAAGGTGAAGACCATGCCACCGCCAACCAGGATGGTGTCCACGCGAGGAAGCAGGTGAGAAATCACACCGAGCTTGTCAGAGACCTTGGAACCACCGAGAACAACTGTGTAGGGGCGCTCTGGGTTTTCGGTGAGGCGATCAAGAACATCGAGTTCGGTTTCGATCAGCAGACCTGCTGCGCTGGGTACCAGCTTGGCCAGGTCGAAGACAGAAGCTTGCTTACGGTGAACTACACCGAAACCGTCGGAGACGAGTACGTCTCCCAGCTCGGCGAGCTGAGCAGCGAATGCGCCACGCTCAGCTTCGTCCTTAGCGGTCTCACCTGGGTTGAAACGCAGGTTCTCGAGTACAGCAATCTGGCCATCAGTCAGAGCAGAAACCGTGGCGGTTGCAGAGTCACCGACGGTGTCGGTAGCGAAAGCAACGGGCTTGCCGAGCAATTCACCGAGGCGAGTTGCTGCGGGTTCGAGGCTGTACTTAGCCTCGGGAGCTCCGTCAGGACGCCCGAGGTGGCTCATCACCACAACACGGGCGCCCTGATCGAGCAAAGCATTCAATGTAGGCAGAGACGCACGGATGCGACCGTCGTCGGTAATCACACCATCCTTGAGCGGGACGTTGAGGTCACAGCGGACCAAAACACGCTTGCCAGCAAGCGAACCGAGAGAGGAAAGGGTGCGAAGTGCCATATTGAATGTCTTTCTTTAGAGCTGTTCGCCGACGTACTCAGTCAGGTCGACGAGACGGTTGGAGTAACCCCACTCGTTGTCGTACCAGCTGGAGATCTTGACCTGGTTGCCCAGGATGCGCAGCAGACCAGCGTCGAAGATCGACGAGTGTGGGTCGGTCACGATGTCGCTAGAAACGATCTCGTCTTCGGTGTACTTGAGGATGCCCTTGAGGTGACCCTCAGCAGCAGCCTTGAATGCAGCTTTAACCTGAGCTTCGGTTACTGGCTTCTCTACCTGGATGGTGAGGTCAGTGATCGAACCGGTTGGTACGGGGACGCGCAGTGCGAAACCGTCAAGCTTGCCGTTGAGCTCGGGAAGAACCTTACCGATGGTCTTTGCCGCACCAGTGGAGGAAGGAACAATGTTGATCGCTGCAGCGCGTGCACGGCGCAGGTCAGAGTGAGGACCGTCCTGCAGGTTCTGGTCTGCGGTGTAGGCGTGAACAGTGGTCATCAGACCAGTCACGATGCCGAATTCCTTGTCAAATACCTGCACCAGAGGTGCGAGGCAGTTGGTGGTGCATGATGCGTTCGAGATGACGTGGTCAGTAGCCGCGTTGTACTTCTCGTTGTTAACACCCATCACAAAGGTAGGAATGTCATCACCGGTGGGAGGAGCGGAGATCAGAACCTTCTTGGCGCCAGCAGCGATGTGCTTGCCAGCAGAAGCGCTGTCAGTGAAGCGACCAGTGGACTCGATAACGACGTCAACGCCGAGCTTGCCCCAGCCGAGGTCAGAGGGGTCGCGCTCTGCGAGAACCTTAATCTTCTTACCGTTGACAATGATGTTTTCGTCGTCGTGCGATACGTCTGCATCCAGACGACCGGTTACCGAGTCATACTTCAGCAGGTGTGCGAGCACCTTGGTGTCGCTGAGGTCGTTGACGGCAACAATTTCAATGTCTGCGCCCTGTGCGAGTGCAGCACGGAAGTAGTTACGTCCGATACGGCCGAAACCGTTGATTCCAACTTTGACAGTCACTTCGTCTCCAAGTGATGTTAGGGAGCGAAATGCTCCAGTGGTGGTGATGGTGGAGGGAGGGTATTACTTTGGGAAATTCAGTAGGAACGGGTGCCCCGAAAAGATTCGAGACACCCGTTGTCAACTACTAAGAGAATAGCAGGACGCTGGATGCGCCCTTGCGTGCAGCGTCGAAACGCGCCGAAACATCAGCCCAGTTGATGATGTTCCAGAAGGCAGTGACGTAGTCACCCTTCACGTTCTTGTAGTCCAGGTAGAAGGCGTGCTCCCACATGTCGAGCATGAGCAGCGGAATAGTTCCTGCTGCGATGTTGCCCTGCTGGTCATAGAGCTGCTCAATGATGAGGTTCTTGCCGAGTGCATCCCAGGCCAGGAATGCCCAGCCCGAGCCCTGCAGACCGAGTGCAACAGCGTTGAACTGTGCCTTGAATGCGTCGAAGGATCCGAAGAATTCATCGATTGCTGCAGCAAGTTCGCCGGTGGGGCGCTCTTCGGAGCCTGGGGTCAGGTTCTTCCAGAAGATGGAGTGGTTGGTGTGACCACCGAGGTGGAATGCCAGGTCCTTCTGGAGTTTGTTGATGTTGGCAAAGTCGTTCTTCTCGCGAGCTTCAGCAAGCTTCTCGAGTGCCATGTTTGCACCGTCAACGTATGCCTTGTGGTGCTTGCTGTGGTGCAGCTCCATGATTGTTGCGCTGATGTGAGGTGCGAGAGCTGCGTAGTCGTAATCCAGCTCGGGCAGTGTGTAGTTAGCCACTTGGGTGTTCTCCTTAGAACGTGCGGTTGGGTCGTACTGTGTGTAACCGTCTCGGCTTCAAGTTTATTGCCGAAATCCGGTGGTTTTTAGGGGCGATTAAGCGTCGATGTCGTCGGGAACGGCGGATTCTGTCCCCGGTACTCCAAGGTCCTGCGCACGCTTGTCCGCCATCGCCAGAAGTCGACGAATACGGCCAGCGACGGCGTCCTTAGTCATTGGAGGATCTGCGTGGTGTCCCAGCTCATCCAGGCTGGCGTCGCGGAAGTTCAACCGCAGCTCACCTGCATACTTCAGGTGTTCTGGAATGTCATCTCCCAAAAGCTCCAATGCACGTTCAACGCGCGCGCATGCGGCAACTGCTGCCTGTGCGGAGCGGCGCAGGTTGGCGTCATCAAAGTTGACCAGGCGGTTAGCGGTAGCCCGAACCTCGCGGCGCTGACGCAGCTCTTCCCAGTTCTTCACTGTCTCGGTCGCACCCATGATGGTGAGCACAGATGAAATAGCCTCGTCTTCACGAATGACGACGCGGTGAACTCCGCGGACTTCACGGGCCTTTGCAGCGAACTGCAGGCGGTTGGCTGCACCTACGAGTGCCATTGCTGCCTCGTTGGTGGGGCAGACAATTTCTAATGCCGCAGAGCGACCGGGATCCGTGAGAGAGCCAGCTGCGAGGAAAGCACCACGCCAGATAGCAGAGAGATCCTCGATGTTTCCGGTTGTGAGCTTGTTGGGCAGACCGCGAATGGGGCGACGGCGCGCATCAAGCAAGCCAGTCTGACGTGCAAGGGTTTCACCATCGAGAACGCGAACCAAGAAAGTAGGGGCATTCTTGCCACCGGAGTTGGGCGAGAGGCGACCCTCGGAACGAACTCCGTAAATCTCTGCCAAGTCTTTGCGCACGCGGGTGGCAAGTTCCTGAGAATCCAGCTCAGCCTCAACCGCAATACGGCCAGAAATGGTGTGCAGGCCACCAGCAAAGCGCAGCACGGTGGCGAGCTCTGCTGTGCGCACGCTCGTCTTGCCCGCGCCCACGGTAATCAGTTCCTGTTTGACGTTTTCGGTGAGACCCATATCTACAAATTCCTCTGTGTTTCTACAATGACGTGTTTCTAAAGTGATGAGTTCTTGTGATCGCTATTCGCGACCAAAATCTCTGTGCTTGACCCGCACGACGACACCCGGAAGTTTCTCTAGGTGCTTGGCAAGCTCCTCAGTGAGTGCGACGGAACGGTGCTTTCCACCGGTGCACCCAATCGCAATGGTGGCGTGACGCTTATTCTCTCGCTGATAGCCAGCGAGAACAGGTTCAAGCGCTTTGGCATAGTTCTCGACAAACTCCATTGCACCAGGCTGTCCAAGAACGTAATCGGAGACAGGCTTATCCATTCCGGTGCTCCCCCGTAATTCTGGAATCCAGAAAGGGTTGGGCAAAAAACGTCCATCTGCGATGAGGTCTACGTCCGTTGGAGTTCCATATTTGAAACCAAAGCTCATCAGATTCAGCCGAACCCCAGCAGTGTTTTCTTCTGCGAACTGTTCGGTGATCAAAGTGGAGAGCTGGTGAATGTTCAAATCACTGGTGTCCACCACGATGTCACTGCTTTCACGCAGTGCAGTCATGCGCGAACGCTCAGCAATGATGCCATCAAGGATGGTTCCATCTCCTTGTAGCGGGTGTGGGCGACGCACGGACTCAAACCTGCGCACCAGTGACGCATCTGTGGCATCTAAGAACAGCACGCGCACGACGGTCTCGGCAGGCATTGACTGAATGATCTCTTGCAAGTTTTCAAAAAAGTCGCGGCCACGAACATCGACTACTGCCGCAATCTTGGGGAGGTTAGCCCCCGCCTTGTCTGCCAGTTCGACCAAAGGTCGGAGCATCTGAGGAGGCAGGTTATCGACGACATACCAATCGAGATCCTCAAGAGCATTACCTACCGTGGAACGACCAGCACCAGACATACCGGTGACGATGAGCACTTCCTGCTTGTTGCGGGATTGCTCGGGCATAGTCACTTCCTTGAAATCTGAGGCGTGTTACGGCGTGTCGTTCAAGACTAGCCATATGCGACACGCCGGGAAACTTCAGGGGCTCGAACCTTTGTCTACGAGTTGAAGGTTAGCCTGCTGCAAGAACATCGAGTGCGTGCTGCAGATCTGCAGGATATGGCGAGGTGAACTCGACATATTCACCCGTTGAAGGATGTGTGAAGCCCAACTTGTGAGCGTGGAGCCACTGCCTGGACAGCCCTAAGCGGCCACTCAAAGAAGGGTCTGCCCCATAGAGACTGTCCCCCACACATGGGTGGCGCTGTGCAGCCATATGTACGCGGATCTGGTGCGTGCGTCCCGTTTCCAATTTGATCTCCAGAAGAGAGGCAAAAGGAAAAGCTTCCAGGGTTGTGTAGTGCGTCACCGCATGCTTGCCATCGTTAGTCACGGCGAACTTCCAGTCCGAACGGGGGTGCCGACCAATAGGGGCATCAATAGTGCCCGCGAGAGGATCAGGGTGGCCCTGCACGACTGCGTGATAGATCTTGTTGACCTCACGGTCATGGAAAGCTTGCTTGAGGGCGCTGTAAGCCTTCTCGCTCTTGGCCACCACCATCAGACCAGATGTACCGACGTCGAGACGGTGCACGATTCCAGCGCGCTCTGCAGCGCCTGAGGTAGCAATAGTGAAACCCGAGGCAGCGAGTGCACCCAGAACTGTTGGACCATCCCAGCTCGCAGCAGGATGAGCTGCCACGCCGACGGGCTTGTCCACAACAACGAAGTCGTCATCGTCATAGACGATGCCAAAATCAGGAACCATCATGGGAACAATTTCAGGTCCGCGCTTTTCTTCCCAGGACACTGTCAAGTGAGCTTCCGCACGAAGTTTGTCTGACTTTCCCAGAGCAACACCGTTTTGCTCTACTCCCCCTGCTTCTGCAATTTCTGCTGCTTGAGTTCTGGAGAAACCAAAGAGACGAGCGAGTCCTGCATCGACCCGAACGCCATCAAGACCGTCGGGAACAGGTGTGGATCTAGTTTCCACCTGCGCCGCCGTCTCCGAATGATCCACCATCAAAACCATCAACGGTTCCATCGATGCCGACTGATTTGCCACCACCGAAGACACTAGAGGTTGTTCCTGCAGAGCCCAAAAGAACTGTTGCGCCTGCGTCTGTTGAATCCGATGCCTGTGTTTCACGCTTCTTGCGTAGTTCACGAGTGCCATCGATATGGAATCCCAACAGGGTAAGCAACACGAGCAAGCACATGCTGGTCACAATCGCGATATCGGCGATGTTATAAATCGCAGGCATCATCCAGGGTGTGGAGATGAAGTCAATAACTAGACCATTCCCAAACTCAACAACACCTTCGCCATTGGCTTTGGTCAAGCGGTCAGTAAGGTTTCCGAGGGTTCCACCCAGGAGCAAACCAAACACGACAGCCCAGGCAATAGAGCGAATCTTGCGCGAGAACACAATGATGACCACGGTGACGACCGCGGCAAGGATGGAGAATACCCAGGTCGTTCCTGAAGAGAGCGAGAAAGCTGCACCCGGATTGCGCACGAAGTAGAACTGGAGGAAATCACCCCATACGGGTTCACTCACACCTTCGGTGAGAGTGCTCATCACCCACATCTTGCTGAGCTGGTCAGCAACATAAACCACAAGGGCAGTGATACCCAGAAGCGTCAATACAGCCCAGACAGGCCGCTTAACAGCCACGGTTAGTTCTTGGGTGCGTTACCAGCCACGTTGAGCTCATCGAGCTCGACCAACTGGGTAGAAATGAAACCACGAAGCTTTTCGCGGTATTCCTTCTCGAAACCGGTGAGCTCAGCAATGCTGCTCTTGAGCTTGGACTTCTCAGATTCGAGCGAAGAAAGCTGCGTCTTCGCTGTCGCCTCAGCTTCTGCCACCAAACGTGTTGCCGTCTCGTGACCTTCAGCGATGAGAGCATCGCGCTTTTCAACACCTTCACGGACGTGCTCTTCGTGCAGACGGCGGGCAAGAGTCAGAAGATCATTGGCGCTAGCAGTGGCACTCGAGTCGTCAACAACTGCGGGAGCAGGAGTGGAGACGGGGCGAGCGGGTGCAGCTGATTCGCCACCTTCGAGGCGGGCTTCTGCAGCTTCAAGCTTGGTTCGCAATTCGTCGTTCTCAGAGGTCAGACGGCGAAGTTCAACAACGATTTCGTCGAGGAAATCGTCAACTTCGTCCTGGTCATAACCTTCGCGGAACTTCGTCTGCTGAAAGCGCTTGTTTACTACGTCTTCTGGCAGTAGTGCCATGTCGAGCCATCCTCTAGTGAGAGATACAAAAATGTGTTGTCTTGATGACAACTTCCCTAACGCTACCAAAAGAGTAGGGCAGTGAGGAAACCCCTCACCTGTTCTAGGTGTGGATTCCTAGAGAACCATCAGGTATTCGGCGAAATACATTGCCACGATGGCACCCAGCATGACCACTGTCCAACCGAAGTCCAAAGCAATGGCACCGAAGCTCATGGGCTTCACAAATCGACGAACTGACTTCAATGGCGGATCTGTGAGTCCATAGACGACACCGCTGATGATCATAAGAAAAGAGGGTGGACGCCATCCAGGTCGCATTGCACGCATGAAATCAAGAATCAACCTTGCCCACATCGCGATCACAAAGACCAACAATGCGTAGTACAGGACTACGCCAAGTATGCCGACAATAGACATGAAATCTATGAAGTAGCAGCCACCGTGAGCGGCGGGCTACTTACTCTCCGAAGAAGGTGGTGTCGACTTCAGCGGTCTCAGCAGCTGCATCACCTGAAACAGCAACGTGTGCTGGAGAAAGCAGGAATACCTTGCTGGTGACGCGCTCGATCTTGCCGAAAAGACCCTGTGAGAGACCGGAAGCGAAGTCAATGAGACGACGTGCGTCGGTCTCAGTCATTTGAGAGAGGTTCATGATGACAGGAACGCCCTCTCGGAAGTTCTCAGCAATAACCTTGGCGTCCGAGTACTGCTTGGGGTGGACGGTTACGATCTCGTTCATGTCGCTCACAGCCTGGTTCTTTGCAGTGTTACGGCGCAGGGGGGTTACCTGTGCACGGCCAGCAGATACGGGAGCAACCTGAGGTGCTGCAGCGTATGCGGGTGCGTCGTAGCTCGTGTCCTCGTCAGCGAGACCGAGATAGACCATGGTCTTCTTAAGTGGGTTGGACATTGAGTACCTCCAGGAATAAAACGTCTAATTGAGATTAACCGGAAACAGGCCGGTTACCCGTGATTGCAGAGCCAATTCGAAGGTGTGTCGCGCCTTCCAAGATGGCTGCGGCATAGTCATGAGACATGCCCGTTGAAATGAATGTGGCCTGGGGAATAACGGACTGGACACGTTCTGATGCTGCGCGAACTCGGGCAAATGCCACACGTGGCTCTTCATCCAGAGGAGCAACTGCCATCACGCCCAGCAAATTGAGGCTGGGCTGGGCTGCAACAAGCTCGGAAAGCTCAACAACATCAGCCGGCTGAACACCACCGCGACCTGGATCTTGAGTCAAGTTCAACTGCACAAAGCAATCGAGCACAGGAACAATGTTGTCCTCAGGTTCTCCGGCAGGAGTAAATGCCGCGTTTCCTAATGAAGTGACCAAGCTGTCGCGGTCGACAGAGTGCACAACACTGGCGTATTTGCGGGCAGCTCGTGCTTTGTTGGACTGGAGCTGGCCAATGAAGTGCCAGGTGAGGTCAAGTTCAGCTAATTCTGCAGCTTTTGCTTCTGCTTCCTGGTGACGGTTCTCCCCCATATTGCGAACTCCGAGGTCGTAAAGATCTCGAACAAGCTGTGCTGGGTGGAATTTCGTCACCACAATCGTGGTGAGATCGCTGACGTCGCGCCCAGCATTGCGGGCCGCCTCAGCGATTCCCTCCTCTACGAGCGCCAAACGCTCGGCTAGGGAGGCGCTCACTTACTTGAGGAAGTCGGGGATGTCGAGGTCGTCATCCTCGTCCACGTAGGAAGGAGTGACGGAAACATGACTCGTTGTTGCTGGGGTGGAAAGCACACCTGCCAGTTCGTCGTCTGCAAAGACACCGGTTGTGGAAGACACGATAGGGGTCTCGGCATAGATGCTTTCACCTGCAGGCAGAACCGAACCGGTGTCTGTGGAGGTGAATGCGCGGCGAGGCATGGGCTTGTGTGTGGGCTCGCCACCATCAAAACCAGCGGCGATAACCGTGACGCGGACTTCGTCACCCAGGGTGTCATCAATGACAGCACCGAAGATGATGTTCGCCTCAGGGTGAACGGCTTCGCCGACCAGTGCAGCAGCATCATTGATCTCGAAGAGACCAAGGTTGGATCCACCCTGAATGGAGAGAAGAACGCCACGTGCGCCTTCGATGCTGGCCTCAAGCAGGGGTGAGGCTACGGCCAGCTCGGCTGCCTTGATCGCGCGGTCTGCACCGCGTGAGGAACCGATTCCCATCAGGGCAGATCCAGCGCCCTGCATTACCGACTTCACGTCTGCGAAGTCGAGGTTGATCAGACCAGGAGTGGTGATGAGGTCTGTAATTCCTTGAACACCGGCCAGGAGGACCTGGTCAGCGGTAGCGAAAGCTTCCTGTACCGAGATGCTGCGGTCGCTGATTTCGAGAAGGCGATCGTTGGGAACAACGATGAGAGTGTCGACTTCGGCACGAAGTGCAGCAACACCGCTGTCAGCTTGTGCTGCGCGACGCTTTCCTTCGAATCCGAACGGCTTGGTCACCACACCGATGGTCAGTGCACCAATGGACTTAGCGATTTTTGCCACGATGGGAGCGGCACCGGTTCCGGTTCCACCGCCTTCACCTGCGGTGACGAAGACCATGTCAGCACCAGCAAGGGCTTCTTCGATTTCTTCTGCGTGGTCTTCAGCTGCCTTTCGGCCAACCTCTGGGTCAGCACCAGCACCGAGGCCGCGAGTAAGCTCACGACCGATGTCGAGCTTGACGTCTGCTTCGCTGAGAAGGAGAGCCTGTGCGTCTGTGTTGACCGCAATGAATTCAACACCCTTGAGACCAAGCTCAATCATGCGGTTCACGGCATTGACGCCACCACCGCCGACGCCGACCACCTTGATGACGGCGAGGTAATTCTGATTCATTGACACGATGTGGCCTCCGCTAGAACCCTAAAGTTCAAGTCGAACCTTAAAGTTATGCTCAGTATGCATTTCTTGATTTGAGAGTAGGTCGATGTAACCCTCTCCCCCGCGCGACACGCCAGAGGAGCTGAGATAAGAAAAATGAATTAGCGAACGACCGCGGTTTTTGGAGATGAGACGTCGTATTCGCTGACCGAACCAACGGGGTTCACACTCAGAAGTTGAGACAGAACACGGTTCTTCATCGCGGCATTTTCTGGGCCGCCCCAAAAAACTCGTGCTCCACCAATCAGCACCAGAGTGACGTCATCTGTGGTGTTGGCAATCACTTCATCTAACTGTCCCGCAAGTGCACTGGGAAGAGAATTAATCACATCAACAGCGGCTGTAAAGCCTGGTGATTTCGCACTTCCTCCCTCAACGGTGAGGAGGGGAATTCCAGGGATTCGCTCGGCTGATTGTTCCAAGGTCACCCCGGCTGGATCCACCATAACTAGATTCCCGCCAACGGCGAGATACCCAATAGGGCTTCTTTCGACGATTTTGATCACCAGCGTATGAGGAGGCACGGCAACTGTGGAGTAACTCTTAATCAAAGGTTGAGCTTCGACAGACTGACGAACTGCTCCCATATCGACCAAAGGCAAGGGTTTATTGATCTGTGGCTGTAAAGCCACCATGATTTGATCTGCTGGAACTCGGTTAGCGCCCTCAACAACAATGGTTTGTAGTGCGAGCACGGGGGTAAACACTCCGATACCCACAAAGATCATGATGGCCGCGAGTGAGCCAGCGATAGATGCCCAAATAATTTTTCGTCGGCGAAGGTGCGCCGTAAATCGGCGGACTTCATCACGCTCGAAAGTTTTACGAGCCTTAACGGCCTCTTTGAGCTTCCGCTTTGCCTCAGCAGCCTCCTGTTGGGCCTTGGTGAGTCTGCGAGCAGGTCGGCGAGGTTCTTTTTGAGGTACTGAATCAAGAGGCACCACAGACAGGCCCAGCTCGGATGCCGGACGACGAATGCCTTGAACTCGACTTCCTGTTGCTTGCGCTGCAACGGGCCGCAGAGAGGCACTGGAGGTGCGCTGTGCTGCCTTCTGAGCTTTGCGCTCAGCTCTCGTGAGCTTGGCTGGTTTAGCGGCTCTTGACGGCCGGGTGGCCTGAGTGGCTTTGGGGGCTTTGGGGGCTTTGGGGGCACGCGAAGAAGACCCAGAAGCAGCAGGTTGTGATGCTCGAGGAGTCGGGGAGCTCACTCCGCCAGGACCTAAGGGTCTTTTCATTTGCGCTACTCGGTTGCTTCGAGGGAAGCCAGGATCTGAGGAATGATGCGGTACACATCGCCACAGCCCAAGGTGATCACGTAATCACCAGGCTGTGCAATGGCCGCAATGTGATCAGCAGCTTCCTGCCAATCAGCGATAAAGGCCACTTTGGACTGGTCAGAGAACTTCTCTGACACCAATGCACCTGTCACACCAGGAACAGGGTCCTCACGTGCTCCATAGACGTCCAGCACCAAGGTGAAATCAGCATCATTCTCGAGTGTGTGGGCAAACTCTCCACAGAAGTGCTGCGTCCGGCTGTACAGGTGCGGCTGATGAACAGCGATAACACGTCCTTCGCCCACGACTGTGCGAGCAGCAGTGAGCACTGCGTTGACTTCAGTGTGGTGATGGGCGTAATCGTCGTAGACGCTCACTCCACGACGTGTCCCATGAAGCTCAAAGCGGCGTTCGGTTCCACCGAACTCTGAAATTCCCGCCAAAGACGAGGCGGCATCAAAACCGAGTCCCACTAATGTGGCAAAAGCGCCTGCAGCGTTGAGAGCGTTGTGACGGCCTGGAACCTGGAGTTGAGCGGTGTACTTCGTGCCCAGATACTCAATCGTGAGTGTGACGCCACCCGTGGTGGTGTCGATATGCGCGAGGCGCACATCGGCATCAGCAGCTTCTCCAAAGGTCAGTACTCGAGGGCCAACAATCTTCCCGGTCACGCGAACGGCACCAGGATCATCGCTGGAGATCACGACGAGTTCATGAGCAGCAGAAGCAAACTCAACGAAGGCCTGATCGAAGGCTTCCAACGAACCATAGTGATCCAAGTGATCAGCATCAACATTGGTAATCAGGGCCACAGCAGTGTCATAGAGCAAGAATGAGCCGTCTGACTCATCCGCTTCAACGACGAACAATTCGCCCTCGCCAAAGGCTGAACTGAGCCCATAGGCCTGAACAACACCGCCATTGACAAAGCTGGGGTCTGCACCTAGTTCACGCAGTCCCGTCACGATCATTCCGGTTGAGGTGGTCTTTCCGTGTGCACCAGCAACTGAAACGAGTCGAGTTCCCCGCGTGAGCCATTCCAATGCCTGCGAACGGTGCAAAATTGTGAGTCCACGTTCCTGGGCCACAACATATTCGGGATTGTCTTGCCAGAGTGCACCCGTGACAACGAGAGTTTCTGCGTCGCCGAGATTGGATGCGTCATGCCCGATGTGGACCTCAACTCCGAGATCACGGAGTGCCTGAATATTTGAGGAATCACGAACATCTGAACCCGTCACGGTGATTCCGTTGGCCAAAAAGAGACGAGCAATACCGCTCATGCCGGAACCGCCGATGCCAACCATATGCACGGTGCCCAAGTTCTCGGGGGCAACAACGCTGGGGTCTGGCTTAATCACGGCTGAGCTCTCTTCTGACGGGCAGCAAAAAGCCACCACGTTCCGTTATAACGCAGAAAGCTGAGCCTAAGCCGAAGACAGGGCGGCATCGATGAGATTCATCATGCGCGCAGTGCCATCACGCATACCCACCTTCTGGGCCAAAGTACCCATCTTTTCCAGAGCAACCTCATCGCGCAAGAGAGGAATCAATGTGGCGTTTACCCACGAAGGGGTGAACTGCGCATCGCTGACCATAACGCCTCCCCCTGCGTCAACAACACCAGCAGCATTGAATCGTTGCTCACCATTGCCCACAGGATAGGGAACATACACAGCGGGAACCCCAAGTGCGGAGAGTTCTGAAACAGTTGCCGAACCAGCACGGGACACTACGAGATTTGCAGCCGCCAAGGCCTGATCCATACGGTCGCAATAGTCCAGAGCAATGTATCCAGGCAGCTCAGGAAGCTGCTCTGGTTTGTTCTGTCCCACGATATGGAGAACTTGATAACCCGCAGCAATAATCTCCGGAGCAGAGCTGGCAATTGTGGTGTTGATAGACCGAGCACCCTGAGATCCACTGGTCACCACAAGCACAGGCCGGTTCACATCCAAGCCAAAGTGCTTTCTGGCCTGTGAACGCTGGGCAGAAATATCGAGAATCTCAATCTCTTTTCGCAGGGGCGTGCCCACAGTTGTGGCGTGCGGCAGGGGCGTTCCCGCAAACGTCACCCCAACGAAACGGGTGTGCAGAGCACCCCACCTATTTGCTAAACCGGGCTTCGCATTTGCTTCGTGAATGACGTAAGGAATTCCTGCCTTGCGAGCAGCGGCATAAGCCGGTGCTGCAGAGTATCCACCCACCCCAATTACTACAGCAACCTTTCGATCGCGAATCACGCCCGTAATGGTCTGCACCGCCGTGGGCCAGCCCTTGGCAAAGTTTCGAGAAGAAGAAATCAGTCCACGCAAGCGTGGAAAAGGAATCCGGGGAATAGTAACGAGCTCATAGCCTCGCTCCGGAACAAGCTGTGCTTCAAGTCCTTCGGCCGTGCCAACACACACAATTTGCGCGTCAGGTTCTCGCACACGAATCGCATCTGCCATTGCCAACATGGGATTGACGTGGCCTGCTGTGCCACCACCGGCGAGAAGATAACTGGTCATCGCTGGCGCCCTTGCGCTGCTGCTTGCGGTCGGGTCTGTTGCCGAGTGCGGGGTCGGGCAGTGTGTCGTTTGACCGGTTTCTCTTCCTTGGTAAAGGAGAGCACCACGCCGATAGCAAGCAAGGTCATGATCAGTGCCGAACCACCAGCGCTCAGAAGGGGCAATGGAACACCAAGAACGGGAAGAACTCCCACCACAACACCAATGTTGACGAAAGCTTGACCGACAATCCAGATCATGATTCCACCGGTAACAATGCGCACCAGAGGGTCATTCGCCATGCGAATGATGCGAACGAAGGCAACAGCTAAGGTCACAAATAAGCCAATGACAACCATGCAACCAATCAGGCCAAGTTCTTCACCAATAATGGCGAAGATGTAGTCATTATCTGCGGCAGGTAGCCAAGACCACTTGGCTTTGGACTGACCGAGGCCAACGCCGAAAATTCCACCGTTAGCAAGCGCCCACTTCCCATGAAGGGGCTGCCAACACGCGTTGGTGTAGTCAGTGCAGTTTTCGTTCAAGAACGACAGGATGCGTGCCATACGGTTCGGGCTCAAAATCGCCATGAAGGCCACGAGCACCCCGCCGGCAATCATCGGAAGAACAATCATGCGAGCAGCAACACCCGCGAAAGCAAGGCAACCCAGGATAATTCCGAAGATGATCATGGCGGTACCAAGGTCTTGACCCAACAAGACAACACCCAGTGCTGCATAGACAGGAATCAGCGCTGTGAAAATACGAAGACTGTAGGGACCCACGCGGTTGATAATCAAAGGCAAGTTCACGCCAAGCCAGACGGCAATAGTGAGTTTGATCATCTCAGAAGGCTGGAACTGAACACCGATGTCGAGCCAGTTTCGGTTACCACCGGATTCCACACCCAACGGCGTAAAGACCAATAGCTGAAGACCAACAGTTACCCACAGGGCGATGTTCGCCCACTTCCGATAAAACACTAACGGGAGACGGCTAATGCCCAACATGATGGGCAACGCAATGATGGCTGCACCTGCTTGAGTGAAGAAGCCCACAAAAAATCCGCCACTTTGCAGGAACGAGTCGACTGCAGAAGCTGAGAGCACCATGATCAACCCGAGGATCACGGTGAAGAGAGTGACCCCGGCTAGAAGATAGAAGTTAGGAGATTCTGCTCTGAAAGCCTTACCCAGTTGAAAACGAGTCGCCAAGCCACCTGAACGATTCGCCGAAGAAGGATTCCGAGGAGCCTGACGAGCACCAGAGCGAGGGGCGGGGCGTGCTCCTGCAGGTGGGGCAGCGGCTGGTCTGCGGGGCTGGTTAGTGCGAGGCGGAGTCGCCATCCGCCTCACCTCCAACTTTGTCTCGAACTGCCTGGGCGAAGAGGCGTCCTCGCTCGGCGTAGTCGGTGAATTGATCCATCGAAGCTGCAGCTGGAGCCAACAACACCACGTCACCGCTGTGTGCTAAATCTGCGGCCAAGTTCACGGCATGAACCATGACATCACTAGTCTCATCCGCGTCAACCTCGAGCGTGGCGACCCCGGGCGCGTGTCGCTCGAATGCTGCACGAACAGGTTCTCTGTCCACACCAATGATTACAGCCCCACGTAAGCGATGAGCATGACGTGACACAAGGTCATCGATGTTGACTCCCTTGAGTAAACCGCCCACAATCCAGACAATGGATTGGTTGGCAGTCAAGGAAGCATCTGCGGCGTGCGGATTGGTGGCTTTAGAGTCATCAATCCAGGTGACCTCGCCAACATGGGCCACAATTTCGTTTCGGTGAGCGTCAAGGCTAAAGGTTTTGAGGGCTTCAAAGATTGCCTCTGTTGGCGCACCAAATGAACGAGCTAAAGCACTGGCTGCCAGGATATTGGCCACGATGTGAGGGGCCGCGAGTCCTCTTTCTTCGAGATCTCTGATCGTGGTGATTTCTAAAGCGGTGGAGTGGCGGTCGTCCAGGAACGCCCGGTCACACAAAATTCCATCGACCACACCTAAATCACTCTTGCCGGGGGCCCCTAGATCGAATCCGATTGCTCGGGCGCCCTCGATCACGTCTGCATTTTCAACCATGCGTTCAGTTGCTTTATCGGCTTTGTTATAGACGCAGGCGATCTTGGTGTTCTCAAAAATCTTTGCCTTGGCTGCAACATATGCCTCGAAAGAGCCGTGCCAATCAAGGTGATCATCCGCAATGTTTAACACAGCAGCTGAATACGGGTGGACACCCGTCATCCAGTGCAGCTGGAAGCTGGAAAGCTCTACGACGAAGACATCAAACCCTTGAGGATCTCGAACTGCATCCAAAACGGGAACACCGATGTTGCCGCAAGGGGCAACCCGATACCCCGCAGCTGCCAGCATCGCTGCAGTGAGCTGAACGGTGGTGGTTTTACCGTTCGTTCCCGTGACCATCAGCCATTCGGCTGTTGTGACCTTGTCCCGCACGCGCCATGCCAGCTCGATATCTCCCCAGATCGGGATGTTGTTCTCGACAGCCCACAACAGAATCTTGTGATCTGGGTGATAGCCAGGTGACACAACGATGAGTTCAGGTGCGAACTCGACGAGTTCATGAGGAACGGCTTCACCTGAGCGTTCCTGCACATAAGTGGCACCGATGACGTCAACCATGGTGATGCGGAGTTCTTCAGCCCCAGCAGCGACAACCATGACCTGCGCGCCCAACTCGGCAAGAGTGTCTGCGACAGAGAAACCAGTCACACCTAGACCCAATACGCCCACACGAAGTCCTGACCAGTTGGCATGCCAACTGGTCAGGGCGGAGAGATCGCGAGGCGAAGTCATGAAAAACCGACTAGCGGGTTAGCCATTCGAGATAGAACATTCCCACACCGGCGACAACGAACAAAGCAGAGATAATCCAGAAGCGAACCACAACGGTCACCTCAGCCCAGCCCTTGAGTTCAAAGTGGTGATGAATGGGAGACATCAGGAAGATGCGCTTTCCCTTGGTCAGCTTGAAGTAACCGCGTTGAACGATGACCGAACCAGTGTCGATCACGAAGAGTCCTGCAAGGATGACCAGGAGAAGCTCAGTCTGGCTCAGGATTGCGAGAGCTGCCAGTGCACCACCCAGAGCCATGGAGCCTGTGTCGCCGAGGAAGATTTGTGCCGGTGAGGTGTTCCACCAGAGGAACCCAATCAGTCCTCCCACGATTGCTGCAGCAACAATGGCGAGATCGAGAGGATCTCGGACTTCGTAGCATTTGTAGGCAACTTGAGGGTCGAGACGTCCACTGAAACACGACTGGTTCTGCTGCCAGAAATTGATGATGACGAAGGAACCAATGGTGAAGATCGAGGCACCCGTTGCCAGTCCGTCCAACCCGTCAGTGAGGTTCACAGCATTGGACGTGCTCGTCACTATCAAAATGATCCAGATCAAGAATGCTGCCAGAGCAAGCCCGCCACCTAGCGCAGCAAAGTTAAGGTGGGTGTTGCGAATGAACGAAATGCTCATCGACGCAGGGGTGATGCCATTCTCATCTGGGAAATTCAGAGCGAGCAAGGCAAAAATAACGGCAACAATGACCTGACCAAATACCTTGGGCCATCCAGAAAGTCCAAGTGAGCGTTGCTTGTGAGTCTTGATGAAGTCATCGATGAATCCGACGAGACCCAGGCCTGTCATCAGGAACAGAACCAAGATGGCAGGGAGTTCAATCGTGGAGCCAGTTAGCCAGGAAGCCAGGAAGTAGGAGACGATGACGCCGACTACCACCACGATGCCACCCATGGTTGGGGTGCCCTTTTTGGCGTGGTGAGCGTCCGGTCCACCATCGCTAATAAACTGCCCCCAGCCGATGCGGCGGAAGACTCGAATAAAGACCGGGGTCATCAACAAAGTGAAGAGCAGCGAGAGTGCGCCGGCGAGAAGAAGGGTACTCACGCGTATGCCTCTCCTAATCGATCACCTAGGAACCGGAGCTTCGCCGAATTAGACGACTTCACCAGAACTATGTCTCCTGCAGTAAGCAGGCTCGATAGGTAATCGTAAGCCTCATTAGGGGTGGAGTAGAACTTCGACTCACCATCCCAGGAACCCTCGTTGATGGCTGAGATATGGAGTCTGCGAGCCCCATCCCCCACGACGACGAGTTGATTGATGCCGAGGCGAACGATGAGGAGGGCCAGATTGTCTTGCTCTTCACCGGCGTATTCCCCCAGTTCAGCCATTTCTCCCAGGACTGCAATGGTGCGATTTTCAGGACCGGCCACCTGGCGAAGTGTCTTGAGTGCTGCTGCCATTGAATCTGGGCTTGCGTTGTATGCGTCATTGATAATCGTGACGCCATTGCCACCCATCAGCTCCATGCGCCAGTGTTCAGCACGCGTGACGGACTCCAGTGAGGACACAATCAGTTCAAGGTCAAAACCCAACGTCAATGCGATTGCGGTTGCCGCCGCAGCGTTCATCGCGTGATGTTCACCTAAAACTTTGAAGGTGACGTGCGCATTTCCTACAGGGGTGTGCAGTTCAAACTCTGTCCCCGAAATGCTTGAACTGATACCTGACACACGGATATCTGCATCGGGGTTGTGGCCGAACGTGATGGCCTTGCTAGGCGCAGCTGATTCCATCGACATCACTCGAGGATCATCAAGATTCAAGATTGCAATGCCCTTTGGGCCCAGTGCTTCAACGAGCTCTCGCTTGGACTCGACAGTGACTTCCACGCCACCAAATTCACCAGCGTGTGCCAAACCGATCATGAGAACGACAGAGATATCGGGGCGAACCATGTCAGTAAGCCGTTTGATGTGTCCCTTACCGCTAGCGCCGAGTTCTAGGACGAGGTAACGAGTATCTTCCGTGATTTTCAACATCGTGATGGGGGCACCCACCTCGTTGTTGAAAGAGTCACGAGGATAAACCGTGGGGCCTACCTGCTGACACATTGTGGCAACAAGATTCTTCGTCGTGGTTTTTCCGTTGGAGCCTGTGATCCCCACGACGGTGAGATTTCCTGCTGCCCTCACACGTGCCACCACTTCGGTTGCCAACTCCCCCATAGCCACCACTGTGTCGGGGACAACGATCTGTGGAACAGATGTCTCCACCTGGTGATCGACAATGACAACGGCAGCACCGTTCTCCACTGCAGCAGGAATGTAGAGATGTCCATCGGTGAATTCACCGGGCTTTGCGACGAAAATATCGCCTGGGGTGATCAGCCTGGAATCAGTATCGGTGAGTCCGCTCACAACGGTTTCTGCCCTGGAGCCATCGGTGCCCAGAACTAATGTTCCGGACATGGTGCTTGCAATCTCTGCCAATGTCATTGCAATCATGAGTGGTGCTCTCCTCGAGGTGAATAGCCTGCCTCTCGCAAAGCATCGGTGATCTCGCGACGGAAGTTGAAAGGAATTGCTCCTCCGGCGACTTCTTGTTCAATTTCGTGACCAGGCCCGGCATAGACGATGGCATCGCCTTCTCCTGCTTCGGTTATCGCCCTAGCAATAGCTTCTCTGACGTTATCGACTTCAATCACAACTGCTGAACTATCTGCATCACGTGCTCCGTGAACGAGCGCAGCACGAATCTCTCCAGGGTCCTCAGAACGTGGGTGATAATCCGTAATAATGACCACATCAGCACCTGACGCAGCAATCTTTCCCATATTGTGACGCTTGGTCTTATCGCGGTCCCCGTCAGCGCCAAAAAGGAAAACAACCTTGCCGGTTGTCACCGCTCGAACGGCAGAGATCAAACTGGAGAAAGCTTCAGG
>JBEGUL010000005.1:0-21091 GCA_041178865.1 Actinomycetota bacterium
TAGGCCTGGGCACCGATGTCCACATACTGGGTCACAGCTTTGGTGGAGTTGTCTCCATTGAGGCTGTTCTGCAGGACCACTCCCCCTTTGCCAGCCTGACTATGTGGAATTCAGGACCTCGCAGTATGGGTGGAGATATTGAGGAACAGCGTGCTGGCCTTCTCGAACACGGTCCCCGTGCCTACTACGTTGGCAGTCAACTCGCTGCAGGCAAGGACCCTGAAGCCGACATCAAGGGTGAACTTAATGTCATCGAGCAGTATTACTACGACCGACTGATGGGCACGAACCCTGCGCAGCTTGAAGCAGGAATCAACATCTTGATCGATCAGACTGATCGCACAACACAGCTGTCACAGACGGGATTACCCGTTCTTGTCTCTCATGGGGCAAACGATGACGCGTGGCCCATTCCTCTGCAACGCGAGATGGCAGAACAACTCGGCGCTGACTACGTGGTGCTTGCGCACGCAGGACACTCTGCCCATGTAGACAGGACACATGCTTCAGCTCAGTTACTTGCCACCTTCTGGGACGAACACTAAATCGTTCTAGGCCAGCTGGTGGATTACCAGGCTGGTGAGGAATCCCAGAGTTGCCAGCAAACCTGTGTAGTTGTGAGCTTTGCGGAAGGCATCTGGAATCATGGTGTCGCTAATCATGGCCAGCATGGCACCTGCTGCCAGTGCGGTAATGAAACCAGTGAGTTCAACCGGGGCATCAGCCAAGATGGTGAAACCCAAGAGGCTCGAGATAGCAGCAGCTAGAGCAATGCCGCCCCAGAGTAGAAAGACGAAGCGAGGTTTTCTTCCTGCTGCCTTGAGTTCTGCTGTGCTGGAGAGACCCTCGGGCAGGTTCGAGATGATGACCGCAGTCAGGATGGGAATACTGACACCCTGGCCGCCCAGCATGGACAGACCCAACACCATGGACTCTGGCACGCCATCAAGAAGTGCTCCCACAGCAATACCGGTGCCTGTGCCAGGTCCTTCTTCTGAACCCTTTTTGTTTCGGGCATTGATGCGGTCAAGAAGGATGTTCACACCAACATAGACAATTGCCCCGAATGCGAAACCCGTCACCGTTGGCCACAAACCAGATTCAGCCATGGCTTCACCAACGAGGTCAAAAGCGAGCGCAGAGATAAGCACCCCCGCACCAAATGCCATGATGCTGGCGACAACACGAGGCGGAACATTGACGAACCAGGCAATCAGTGCACCCACGAAGAGGGCTCCACCAGCCAGCAGGCCTGCGCCTGCTGCGGTGAGCCATTCATTCATGACTACAGGTTATGCGTACTGAGAAGCGATTGCACGGGTCAGGATGTGGACCAAAGCGTCGAGCTGGATGGAATCCTGCGAGCCCGCTTCAATTTCTTCACCCTCAAGTGCACGTGCTGCAAGTCCACGCTTGCTGTCGATGAGCTCGGCAATCTTGGCGTCAATAGTCTGGGCAGCGATGATGCGCCATGCTGTCACAGGCATTTCCTGACCAATACGGTGAACGCGGTCGATAGCCTGAGTCTGCTCAGCAGAGGTCCAGGACAATTCCGCCAAAACAACGTTGGAGGAAGCCTGCAGGTTCAAACCCACTCCCGCTGCGGTCAAGGAACACACGGCAACCTGGACTGACTCGTCCTTGTTGAAGGCGTCGATCGCGTCCTGCCTTGCAGCTGTGGTCTGATCTCCACGGATAGAGACAGATTTGATGCCCTGAGCAGCAAAGGCGCGCTCTGCGGTGTCCATCACATCGATGTGCTTGGCAAAGAAGACAACCTTGCCGACGGAACGAGCAAGCTGAGCTGCGTAGTCAGAAGCGAGGCCTGCCTTAGCCTGACCAATCTTGCGAACCATGGTGAAGACGTTCTCGCCGGTCTTTTGACCCTTGGACTCGTCGAGCTCTTGCTGAGCAACCATGCGAATGAGTTCTGAGGTGGAACCGCGGAAGTTTCCGGAGACGGTGAAGCGGTTGTAACGCTCCAGGAGGCGCTTTGCGAGTTCAGCTTCTGCTGTCTTGATCGAGTTGCCCAGTTCATCATCGAGTTCAACGGGTAAGTCCACCACGCGCTTAGCGGGGAGGTCCTTGGCCACGTCAATCTTGCGGCGACGAACAATACCCATCGACACCACGGTGTCTCGGGCAGAAGCATAGAAGCTCTGATCTGCTGGGGTCAGCCCCGTGGCTTCCAGCTTGGCAGTGAGTTCAGCCGAAGGCTTCTCGCCATCAATCCAGCCCAGGAACTTCCAAATAGCGCGGAAGTCATCAATGTCGTTGATCAGCGGGGTTCCCGTGAGAGCAACACGCAGAGGGTTGTGACCTGGTGTGCGGGCCACAATACGGTCTGCCAGTGCAAGCACGTGCTTAGATCGCTGAGATGCGAGGTTCTTAATGAAGTGCGCTTCGTCGACAACCATGCCCTTGAAGCCCATCTGACCAATCCAGGACAGGTGGCGGTCAAGAACTTCGTAGTTCACGATGAAAACATCAGCGAAAGCGTCCACATCAGTTCCATCACCGTGGATAACGGTGGCCTTGCGGCCGGGAATCCAACGCTCAACTTCACGTGCCCAGTTCATCTTCACCACGTTGGGCACGATGGCCAGCAGTGGGAATGCGTTCGACACAGAGGCAGCTATCAGCGCCTGTGCTGTCTTTCCCAGACCTGGCTCATCTGCGAGCAAGAAAGTGCGGTGGCCTTCCTTCACGCTTTCAATAAAGCGGATCTGGTGTGGCATGAGTTCGCGACCCTGAGGCGAGAAGCGATCAAACTTGGGAACAGCAGGCATGTCCATGCAGGCAGATCCCCCGCCAGCACCAGTCTCAAACGACTTGAACAAGGGCCCCAAGAGTTCCCAGTTAGACAAGCGCATCACTGGAATAGATCCGGTGGTGGGCTTGGAGAAGTCTGGTTCGAGGAAAGGAGTGGACTTGAGACGTGCCTTGACGGAGAGAGGCAACACCTGCTTCTCTGCGAGTTCAGGAGCGAACTCCTGCACAGGCTTCGCCTGCTCAGTGGTGATGATGAGGTCTTCAGGGTTAATCTCTGCACCGGATTCAACCAGCCAGTCCCGGCGCATTTTCTGCGCCACAGGACTGGTTGCGTGGTCTACTTCGAGAAGTTGAATCAGTGAGGTATCTCTGGCAGCGGTCTTCGCCAAAATGGTGGCAACACCATCAAGACGCTTGAGCTGCTCTGCACGCGCGGAATCGGTCAGTGCAGCGTCACCTTTGACGCGGGCACGTTCTTCACGCACGAGGAAAGCAATGACCTGGAACTTGGTGCGGTTGGTGGGACCAACCTTCTTGCCAGTCTGAGCTTTTGCTTCCACTTCTCGCACCTTGCGGGCGAGGATGGGAATGAGCCCCGAGTTATCGAGGGTGTTGCGACGAGTGCCGGTACGGGCCACTGAGGTCTCCATGACTTACGAAACGATGGCATCTTTCACAAGCGTGCTTGTGCAGTGCCCCTGAGTGCATCTCATCCGAGAAGGTACCTCGCGCATCACGCGTTAGCGCCGGCGACAGTAGAAACGAAGGATGTGGTGCGCTTCTACTCTACTACTTGGGAGCGGGCGTCTTAATCATGAAGCCGCCGAGGAAGAAAACGGCAGCCGCGGCAGTTTGGACCAGCATCCACCACTGGATACCGGGGGTGAATCCATCGGTCAAACGAACAATGGGATTCCAGAAAATTGCGATGGCGGCAAATGCGGGAAGGAAAATCCACTTCTTGGGATCAGCCCATTGCCAGGTGAAAATAGCCAAGATGGCAGCAAGAATGCTGATCACAAACAATACGCTGATGTACCACTCAGAACCATAGATGCCCATGCCGATGAACATTGCAGTTACACCAGCTAGTCCGGGCACGATACCAGGACGAATGAGCTGAGGTTCTTGTTGCTTTTTTGCCATGGAAAAAGTTTAGCGACGACGCATACGGTCTGATTCAGGGCAGTCGAAGGGATCACGAGCTGCCAGACCGACCTTGTTGAGGTAACCGATCACGATGCCGTAAGAACGCATCAGAGTTGTCTCTGTGTAGGGAACACCCTCCGCCGCACAGTGCTGTTTCACAATCAGGCGAGCCTTACGAAGGTTCGGGCGAGCCATGCTGGGGAATAGGTGGTGCTCAATCTGGTAATTGAGGCCACCCATAAACGCTGTGGTACCGAAGCCCTTGATGTTGCGGGAAGTGAGGACCTGCTTGGTCATGAAGTCCACGCGGTTCTCTTTAGGAATCATGGGCATGCCCTTGTGGTTGGGAGCAAAGGATGCACCCATGTACACGCCGAACACAGCAAGCTGAACTCCGAGGAATGCAAACGCCATTCCCAGCGGCAAGAAGATAAAGATCACGGCAACATACGCACTCAAACGCAGAGCGATAAGCGTGATTTCAACAGCACGACCTTCCAGACGTCCCTTTTGGAACAACGTGAGGATGGAACGGAAGTGCAAGTTGATGCCCTCGAGAGTCAAGAGGGGGAAGAAAAGGTAACCCTGGCGCTGAGTAATCCAGCGGAGGAAACCCTTCTGCCTTTGTGCATCAACTTCCTGAAATGAGATGGTGTCCCATTCGATATCGGGGTCTTTTCCCACAGTGTTGGGGTTGATGTGGTGCTTGGTGTGCTTGTTCATCCACCATGCATAGGAAATACCCACCACAGCAGTGGCAAGAATGCGGCCGCTCCAGTCATTGAGTTTGCCGGAGGCAAACACCTGACGGTGAGAAGCCTCGTGCGTGATGAATGCAAACTGAGTGAGCAAGATACCCAAGCCCGCAGCAATTAACAGCTGGAACCACGAGTCACCGATGAGCACAAATCCAGTAATGAGGCCACCAAGAGCTAATGAAAGCCCCACAAACAACCAGATATAGAACGCTGTACTCCTGCGCATCAACCCTGCTTGCGTGACTGCCTTCATGAGGGCCGCATAAGAGCTGGTCAGAGGCTTACGGTTGGGATCTTTCGGCTCTGTTGAGCGGAGAGGTCCGAGGGTTGAGCTGAGCGTCATTGTCGCCACTTCTGGAAAGTCAGGTCGACTTCACAGCCGGCGAGATGTTGCGTATTGCAGTTAGTTCAATCTAGCGTGCGAATCTGCGAAGACGCAGTGAATTGAGCACAACGAACAAACTTGAGAAAGCCATTGCTGCGCCAGCAAGCATGGGGTTCAAGAAACCCAGTGCAGCAAGAGGGATTGCAGCCACGTTATAAGCAAATGCCCAGAACAAGTTGCCATGAATAATGCTTAGTGTTCGCCTCGAGAGCTGAAGGGCATCAACTGCTGCCGAGAGTGTGCCGCGAACCAGTGTGATGTCGCTGGCAGCGATGGCCACGTCAGTGCCCGTCCCCATAGCAAGACCGAGATCTGCCTGAGCAAGTGCTGCCGCATCATTGATGCCATCGCCCACCATGGCGACTCGTTTGCCTTCTGCCTGGAGAGTTCTAATGACCTCTACTTTGTTTTCTGGACTCGCTCCTGCAATGACACGGGAAATACCTACCTTCGCGGCAATTGAGTGGGCAGCCTCGTCGTGGTCGCCGGTAAGGAGAATCAGCTCCAAGCCCTGTTCTTTCAGGCGAGCAATGGCTTCCAACGAGTCTGACTTGACCGTATCTGCCAGGGCGATGATTGTGCGAACCTGAGAATCCCAGCCCGCAAGAATCGTTGTGGCGCCAGTTGAACGAGCATGTGTTAATTGGTTTTCCTGCTCGGGCATGAGGACCAGGCCATTGGTAGCCATCCACTCGAGAGTTCCCACGGCGACGGTTAGCTCATCAACTTTTCCTGACACGCCCTGCCCCGCGACAGTGCGGAAGTTCTGAACACGAGGCAGTTCTTCAGAGAACGTGGATGTGACGTGGTTCACAATTGCTCGGGCAATGGGATGCTCAGAACCCAGTTCCAAAGCTGCGATGCGCTGTAAAGACTGTTTTTTGTCATCCTCAGAAAGATAGACCTCACGAACACTCATTTGGCCAGTCGTGACAGTTCCGGTTTTATCCATGACAACAGTGGTGATCTTGGAGGAGCTCTCGATGGCGTCTGGGCCAGAAATAATGATTCCCATCTGGGCGGCCCGGCCAGTTCCCACCATCAACGCAACTGGAGTGGCAAGGCCTAAAGCGCATGGACAGGCAATAACGAGCACGGCAATGCCGGCGGTGAATCCAACCGCTAGTGGGGCTCCCGCGATGACCCAGCCAAGGACGGTGAGTAAGGCGATGACCACCACAATCGGCACAAATACTGCCGAAATGCGGTCAGCCAGCCTCTGCACTGCAGCCTTGTGGAGCTGGGCATCCTCCACCAGTGTCGCTAACTGGGCAATACGGGTGTTCTGCCCCACCTCAGTAGCACGAATGACCAGCCGGCCATCCAACACGATGGTGGAACCGGTTACCCGCGCAGTAGCCGCAACGTCAACTGGAACACTCTCTCCCGTGAGTGCACTTTCGTCCACGGCAGCTTGCCCTTCAAGAACAATGCCATCTGTGGAAATAATCTCTCCAGGTCTGACAACAAAGACATCCCCCACGCGCAGCTCAGTTGCAGGAATTCTTTCCTGAACACCGTCAACCAGACGAGAGGCAAAAGTTGCGGTGATCTCACCCAACGCGTGTAACGCTGCTCCGGCACTGCGTTGAGACTTCTCTTCGAGGTAACGTCCTAAAAGTAAGAAAGTAGTAACACCCGCAGCAGCTTCAAAGTAGATGTTGTGTGCGGGATCTGCTTGCCAGGCAAAGAGCTCCATGCTGTGGTGCATGTGCGGATCTCCTGCTGCCCCAAAGAACAGGGCATAGACCGACCAGCCATAAGCAGCAAAGGTCCCCATGGTGATGAGGGTGTCCATGGTGAGGGTGCCATGACGAAGATTGATAAATGTCGCACGGTGGAATGGCAACCCACACCAGAACACCACCGGAGTGGTCAAAAGCAATGAAATCCATTGCCAGTATGTGAACTGCCACGCAGGCACCATCGCAAGAACGAGGACAGGGACCGTGAGAACGAGGGCAATGACAAGCCGCTCGAGCAGGCTGGCTTTTCCAGCACGGCCTTCGAGTTGTTCTAGCTCTGAAGACTTCTTGGCCTGAGGCAGGGTTGCTGTGTAGCCGAGCTTAGATACCTGCTCCACTAACTGTTCTTCGCTGACATTGGAGGGGAACTCAACCCTGGCGCTGTGCATAGCCAGATTCACGGTTGCCGTCACACCTGGGAGCTCATTAAGGCTTTTTTCAACTCGGGCAACACAGCTCGAACAGGTCATCCCTTCAACACCCAACACAATTGTTGAAGTTCTTTGGTCAGCCATGGCTACCTCGTTCCTTCATCAGTTGTTAACAGCGGGCTATCCCAGAGTATTCCCCTTGGTTAAGCAGAAACACCGCCCCCTTAAGGGGGCGGTGTTTCTGAAATAACTCCTAGTTGGTTGTTGCAGGAGCTGGAGCAGTGGTGGGATATCCCTCGGGAATGATGTCATTACCGTTCTCGTCGTGCTCGTGGGGAACGTTGCCTGGCATTGAACCGTCAGCTTCAAGTCCACCCTGTGGACCGCCAGCCATGCCGCCCTTGGGTCCGTGACCACGCTTGCCTTCATGGCCTTCGCCGCCACCCTTGGGACCATCATTGTCCATTTCCATGTGTGCAGGAGGTTGACCGCCAGCCTGTGGGCCGCCACCCTGGTGGCCGATCACGTTGGCCACAGCAATGCCGCTACCAAATACTCCGGCGAGCAGTGCAACACTAGCTGCAGAGATTCCGATGATGGCACCCGTACCGAGGCGTCGCTTGCGTCCCTCTTCGATTGCAGTCACAGGAGCGTCTACTTCTTCAGCAGCAGCTTGAGGGGTGTACTCAGCAGGAGTCTGAGTTGCCTCTGAGTTGTTGAGGTTGTCGTTCTTGTCGTTCTTTGGCATCTGCATGCCTCCTTACGTTCGTGTTGTGTCCTGGCCTTGTGGCCGGTAATTACACAATGAACGTCGAAGCTATGAGGACACTATGAACGAGTTAAGAAAGAGCAGAGAGTTTTGCTTGGATTTTTCTCTCCAGGAAACGCTGTTCTGCAGTCGCCACAATCTTGTTGGCCATGCCGTTGAAAATGATTCCGTGGGCAGGCACGATGGAAAGCCAATACAGGCGGCCTCCTAAACCTCGGGGGAAGAAAATTGCCCGCTGGGTGTAGTGAGAAGTACCGTCAGGCTTAGCAGTTGCAGTCAACTCCAACCAAGCCAAGCCAGGAACTTTCATCTCAGCACGTAAACGTAAGAAGTTGCCGTGGTCTATGCGTTCTACGCGCCACCAGTCAACTGCTTCGCCAGCACGTAAGTGAACGGGGTTAATGCGTCCTCGTCGAAGTCCCACTCCACCGACTAACTTGTCTGCGAATCCTCGAGCTGCCCAGGCAATGGGTAACGAGTACCAGCCGTTCTCGCCACCAATTCCTTCAATGAGTGCCCACAAATCTTCCACGGGGGCGTCGCATTCACGTTCTTTGAGGTCGATATAGACACGGTGTCCGGCCCAGTCGGGGTCACTGGGCAGTGGGTCGCTCGGGGCGCCGTCGACGCTGGAGTTTTGCCAACTCGTTTCCAATTCCCCTTCCTTCATGCGCTCAAGAGCGAGATGAACGGCTGTTCGATAGGGCAACAAGCCTTCAGCAGGTGGAGGAATAATCTCATCAACATCGTGTTCGTTCATGACGCAGTCATGTTGAAGAGAGGCAATGATGGGCACGGCGAGCGCACGTGGAATCGGGGTAACAAGATTGACCCATTGGCTAGCCAGATAGGGCGTCAGCACAGGCAGTTTGAGAATTGCGCGCTCTTTCATACCTGCTTCGACGGCGTAGCCGTTCATCATCTCGGAATATTTCAGAACTTCAGGCCCACCAATGTCCAGCGTTCGGTTCACGCTCTGAGGGAGATCAGCTGCCTTGATTAAGTAATACATCACGTCACGCACCGCAATGGGTTGGATCAGATTGCCCACCCACTTCGGTGCTGTCATCACAGGCAAGACGTCAGTGAGGTGGCGAATCATTTCGAAGCTGGTGGAACCCGAACCAATGATCACGCCTGCTTGCAAGGCAACCGTGGGAACACCGGATTCCAGCAGGATTTCCCCCACTTCGGCTCGGGACCTCAGGTGCTTGGAGAGCTCCCCTGTAGCTGGGTGCAATCCACCTAGGTAGACAATGCGAGAAAGCTTCTGTGCTTTCGCTGCTGTCGCCACGTTGCGGGCACCCGTGAGCTCTTTAGCTTCAAAATCACCTTTTTGACCCATGGCGTGGACCAGGTAATACAAAACATCCATGTTCTTGCAGGCATCGTTGACCAACTGGGCATCCAGAAGATCACCTTCAACGATGTCTACCTGTGAACGCCAGGGCACATCCTTGAGTTTGTCTGCATTACGAACGAGAACTCGAACAGTGAAACCTGCCTCAAGCAGGCGTGGAACAAGGCGACCCCCGATATAGCCGGTTGCACCAGTAACGAGGGCTCTTCGCAAAGACATGACCTGACTCTACGCCTCGAACCTTGATAGCTTCTATAGCAGGGAGGGAATCATGCCGACAAAAAACCGTTTGTGGCTCGGTGGCACGATTGCCGTCCTCATTCTCTTGCCTGTGGTCTCACTTGGCTCAGCAGTTAATGCGGTTCTCTCGATGCAAACTGCTTCCACCGTTGACTCTTTGGAACAAGCCCTCAACGGTTCAGAAGCACCAATTGACATTGCTGTTCCCACCGAAACCCCCACTCCAAGCGCAACCGCTCCCGCAACACAGAGCACCCAACTCGGGACTCAAGGAGCAGTGACTTTCTTACAGCTTCTCGAGCAACTTCCCACTGACGAAGCGCCAGGATCTCATTCCGGTTATGACCGGGATTATTTCAATGCCTGGATAGATGCTGACGGTGATGGTTGCAACACCCGCGCAGAAGTTTTGATGATGGAATCGCTTTCTGCTGTGACGACCCGAGGAACATGCACCGTCAGCTCCGGCCAGTGGGTTTCTGCCTATGACAGTGTCACACTCACAGATGCCGGCGATCTCGACATTGACCACTTTGTTCCCTTGAATGAAGCTTGGGGCTCTGGGGCATACGCCTGGGATAGTGCCACCAGAGTGAGCTTTGGCAATGACCTGGGATATGACGCTTCACTTGTTGCTGTCACTGCTAGCTCTAACCGTTCAAAAAGCGATCAAGATCCAGCCCAATGGATGCCGGTGAATCACTCCTACTTCTGTGATTACGTCGCAACCTGGGTCGCGGTGAAGTGGCGTTGGAGTTTGAGCGTTGACTCGCTCGAGCGACTTACTCTTCAATCAGTACTGAACGGCTGTTCAGCGGTGACCATTTCTCTTCCTGAGAAAGCAGTTGTTACTGCAGGTGTGGTTTCAGCACCTGTGGCTCCTGTCAGCGATGGAGTACTCGACCCGAACTACGGCACGTGTTACGCAGCGCAAGCAAATGGGGCCGGGCCCTACTACCAAGGTGTTGATCCTGAATATGCCTGGTATCGAGACCGCGACAAGGATGGCGTGGTCTGCGAGTAGACCGTTAACAGAACAAGGGCCCGACCTCCGAAGAGGTCGAACCCTTGTGCGCTGTGTTTACGCTTACTTTCCGCCGCAGCACGCGCCGCCGCAGCAGCCGCCCTCTTCGCCGCCACCGAGGGTAGCGGAAGGGGTCTCAAGCTTGATGTTTGCGGTTGCCATGTGGTCTCCTTCAGATAAGGGGTGACCGTCGGGGCTTTCGCCTGACCGGTCGAGGTCATTAACTAGTGTGCGCTTGTTTTCTCAGTACGTCAACGTGAGAGGAAGGTATGTCGCCGAGAGCTTAATTAGCTGTGCGAGCTTCCCATTTCAAGCAGCACAACACCAACAATGATGAGCGCAAGCCCGAGGAAGCCCCAGGCGTTGAGTGATTCTTTGAAGAGAAAGATTCCCATGATGGCAACCAGAGCCGTACCCACTCCAGCCCAGATGCCGTAGGCCACGCCCATGCTGAGACCTTTGGAGAGTCCCAAGCCGAGTGAACCAAAGGCGGCAAGATAGCCGACGAATACAAAGATTGTTGGAATGACTTTGGTGAAACCTTCACTCATCTTGAGGGCAAGAGTTCCAACAACCTCAGAAACGATAGCCAGAGCGAGAAGTAAATATGCGACAACCATGGCTTTAGCCTAACTTGCACCGTGAATACGACGGCTGAGCTCGTGAGCTGTTGCCGTCATCTCTGGCAACAGGGAGTCGATACGTTCTGTGAATGCCTCTGCCGTAGTCAAGCCTGCTGCCGAGAACGTCACGGCAATTCCCGCTGCGGGCCAGCCAATGTGATCTTTGACAACTACTCCAACCGAGGCCAACCCCTGTGTGATCTCTCCACGCTCCATGGAATACCCCTGCTGAGATGCTTCTGTCACGAGTGCTTTGAGCTCACGGTAGGTGCGTGGGCCTGTTGCAGCCACACCTGCACGTTGAGTAAACACAATGCTGTCTGGGTAGAGCGCACGCAGTTGAGCTGGTGGCAGTGCGGAGAGCAATGCCCGACCTGAGGCCGTGAGGTGTGCCGGTAGCCTGACTCCCACTTCGGTAACCAGGCTAGGGCGACGCGGGGCCCGCTCTTCAACGACGTAGAGCACATCAGTCCCGTGCAACACAGCGAGGTGAGCGGATTCACCAATGTGATCGACCAGTTTCGCCAGCAAAGGAGCTCCCAATCGAGTCAGGGGTTGCTGGCGCGTATAGGCAGAGGAAAGTTCAAAAGCAGCAGGGCCCAGACCGTATCTTCTTTCTTCTGGGATATGAAGTGCGAATCCACGCTCAGTGAGGACTGTCAAGATTTGATAGACAGAGGACCGAGGTAACTCGAGCGCTATCGCAATGGACTGTGCCGGAACAGGACCTCGCTGGTGTGCGAGGTGCTCAAGAATGCGCAGGGTCGAATCAGCTGCAGGGACTTTACTCACAACGCCAGTCTGCCATGTCTGTTATCTCAGACACAAGGGGGTCTTTCACCGTATTTTCGGGCAATTTTTTAGTGTGAAATCAGAGCATGAGTTCAGTAGTCGTCGGCACAGGTGCCGTAACCATCGAAGATGTGGTCGCCGTGGCGCGCCACAATGCCACCATCACCCTTGATCCGCAGGCCCTGGCGGGCGTTGCCGCCTCTCGTGCGGTTATTGATGCGCTGGCATCTGACCCCAATCCTCACTACGGAATCTCGACCGGCTTTGGTGCGCTCGCCACCACGTTTATTGAAACCGATCGCCGTGCACAGCTGCAGGCATCCCTCGTGCGCTCGCACGCCGCAGGTTCTGGACCCGAGGTGGAGCGTGAAGTCATACGTGCCCTCATGCTGCTGCGTTTATCTACCTTGATGACTGGTCGCACCGGCGTGCGCCCCGTGGTCGCTGAGACGTATGCCGCTGTCATCAACGCAGGAATTACTCCCGTTGTTCTCGAGTATGGATCGCTGGGCTGCTCCGGTGACCTTGCTCCCCTATCGCATTGCGCCCTGGCAACACTCGGCGAAGGCGATGTTCGCAATGCCGATGGCGTGTTGATGTCCGCAGCAGAAGCCCTCGCTTCTGCTGGCATCACCCCCCTCAAGCTTGAGGAAAAAGAGGGTCTTGCCCTCATCAACGGCACCGACGGCATGCTGGGCATGTTGGCACTGGCAATTACTGACCTCAAGATGCTGATGACCACGGTGGATGTTTCTGCTGCAATGAGTATCGAAGGCCTGATGGGCACTGACAAAGTCTTTGCTGCAGACCTACACGCCCTGCGTCCCCAGGTTGGGCAAGGTCAGTCTGCAACCAACCTGCGAAACATCCTCGCTGACTCCCCTCTCGTGCAGTCTCATGCTGGCCCAGAGGACGGCCGAGTCCAAGATGCGTACTCACTTCGCTGCTCGCCACAGGTCCACGGTGGTGCTCGCGATACCATCGCTCACGCTGAGATGGTTGCCGGTCGGGAACTGGCTTCTGCCGTTGACAACCCTGTTCTGACCATTGATGGTCGCGTCGAAAGCAACGGTAACTTCCATGGTGCTCCCGTGGCTTATGTGCTCGACTTCTTGGCCATCATTGCCGCGGACGTGGCATCTATGAGTGAGCGTCGTACGGACCGCTTCCTGGACCGCTCACGCAACCAAGGCTTGCCCCCATTCCTTGCCCACGAGGTGGGTGTGGATTCTGGCCTGATGATTGCGCAATACACCGCAGCTGGTCTGGTCTCAGAAATGAAGCGCCTTGCAGTCCCTGCCTCCGCTGACTCCATCCCTTCAAGCGCCATGCAGGAAGACCACGTATCCATGGGATGGCACGCAGGTCGCAAGCTACGTAAGGCAGTGGACGCTCTCTCACGGGTTATCGCCATTGAGTTGATGACCGCGTCACGTGGAATTGACCTGCGCGCACCACTCACACCCAGCCCCGTTACCGGCGCGGTGATTACGGAGCTTCGCAGCAACGGCGTTGCCGGCCCTGGCGCTGACCGCTTCCTCTCCCCCGAGATTGAAGCAGCGGCAGAACTCACTTTGAGCGGCCGCATCGCTGCTGTCGCTCAGTCCGCAGCCACGACCCCATTGATTTAGTCAGCTCGAAGAATTAACCAAGGAGAACATCATGACCTCAGGACCTCGCACCGTTCGTGCCGCACGCGGCAACAAGCTCACTGCCAAGAACTGGCAGACCGAAGCCCCCATGCGCATGCTCATGAACAACCTCGACCCCGAGGTTGCCGAGCACCCTGAGAAGCTCGTTGTGTACGGCGGCACCGGTAAGGCTGCCCGCACCTGGGAAGCCTATGACGCCATTGTGCGCACTCTCGAGACTCTCGAATCAGACGAGACTCTTCTCGTTCAGTCAGGCAAGCCTGTGGGCGTCTTCCGCACGAATGAGTGGGCTCCTCGTGTTTTGATTGCCAACTCCAACCTGGTCGGCGACTGGGCAACCTGGCCAGAGTTCCGCAAGCTCGAAGCAGAAGGCCTAACCATGTATGGCCAAATGACTGCAGGCTCCTGGATCTACATCGGAACCCAGGGCATCTTGCAGGGCACCTACGAAACCTTTGGTGCCGTTGCACGCCAGCACTTTGGTGGCACTCTTGCTGGCACACTGACACTCACCGGTGGCTGTGGTGGCATGGGTGGCGCACAGCCTTTAGCTGTGACAATGAACGACGGGGTTGTTCTCATCGTGGATGTTGACGCATCACGTCTTGAGCGCCGTGTAGAACACGGTTACCTCGATGAGATGACCCATGACCTCGACGACGCCATTGCTCGCGTACTCGCAGCCAAGGAATCCAAGACCCCCTTGTCTGTGGGCATCGTGGGTAACGCTGCTGATGTGTTCACTGAGTTACTGGAACGTAAGGTTCCTATCGATATCGTGACTGATCAGACCAGTGCACACGATCCTCTCTCCTACTTGCCTGAAGGTGTCACCGTTGAAGAATGGCACGCCAAGGCAGAGGCAGATGCTTCCTGGTTCACCGACCACTCACGTGCTGCCATGGCCAAGCAGGTCAAGGCCATGGTCGAATTCCAAGATGCCGGTGCCATCGTCTTTGACTACGGCAACTCCATCCGTGCAGAAGCCAAGTTGGGTGGCTACGAACGCGCATTTGATTTCCCCGGATTCGTTCCCGCTTACATCCGCCCCCTGTTCTGTGAAGGAAACGGCCCCTTCCGCTGGGTTGCTCTCTCGGGAGATCCTGAGGACATTGCCAAAACAGACAAGGCGATCCTGGAACTCTTCCCCGAGAACGAGCACCTCAAGCGCTGGATCACCAAGGCGGGCGAAAAGGTTCACTTCGAGGGTCTTCCTGCCCGCATTTGTTGGTTGGGCTACAAAGAACGCCACCTCGCTGGACTCAAGTTCAACGAAATGGTCGCCTCTGGTGAGCTTTCCGCTCCTATCGTCATTGGTCGCGACCACTTGGACTCCGGTTCAGTTGCTTCCCCCTACCGCGAGACCGAAGCGATGAAGGATGGCTCTGACGCTATTGCTGACTGGCCTCTACTGAATGCACTGCTTAACACTGCATCGGGTGCAACATGGGTTTCCCTTCACCACGGAGGTGGCGTCGGTATCGGTCGCTCTATCCACTCTGGACAGGTCACCGTTGCTGATGGAACTGCGCTTGCCGCTCAGAAGCTCGAGCGCGTGCTGACGAACGACCCTGGTACGGGCGTGATGCGTCACGTTGACGCGGGCTACGAGCGAGCTGAAGAAGTTGCTCGCGAACGTGGTCTTCGCGTACCTATGCAGGAAGGCTAAGCCCTAGGCTCACAGTCATGACCCGCACACTCTTCACCAATATCGGATTGCTCGTCACGAACAATCCGAGCGAGGCTGTGCGCGCGGGCGGAACGAAGACTCTCACGGGGGAAATCGAGAACGCGGCCATGATTGTGGACAACGGACTTGTGGCGTGGGTTGGCCGCGCAGTTGATGCCGAAACCGGCGGCGGTTTCGATATCGATGCCGTGGTCAACGTGCATGGAAACACTTTGATTCCTGGGTTTGTAGATTCCCACTCGCACATCGTTTTTGCCGGTGACCGTGCTGCTGAGTTCGCAGCACGGATGGAAGGTAAGCCGTATGCCGCCGGTGGAATACGTTCCACTGTGGCGGCCACACGGGAGGCAACAGACGAGGAGTTGCGTCACCGGCTGCATTCTTTGCTCACAGAAATGCACTCTCAGGGCACCACCACTGTGGAAATCAAGAGTGGCTACGGCTTAGATGTTGACACTGAAGAACGTCTTGTTCGCCTTGCTCGCGAGGTGACTGAGGAAGTGACTTTCCTCGGTGCTCACGTTGTTCCTGCAGAATTCAAGGACAACCGCGAGGACTATGTCCAACTCGTGATCGGCGAGATGCTCACAGCATGTGCACCTCATGCCAAGTGGATTGATGTCTTCTGCGAAGAAGGCGCATTTACTGTCGAGGAATCCAGGCGCATCTTGAATGCGGGTAAAGAAGCAGGTCTTCTCCCCCGCGTTCATGCCTCGCAGCTGGGTCCCGGTGAAGGCATTGCGCTAGCTATCGAGGTCGGTGCGGCATCAGTTGATCACTGCACGTACCTTTCTGAGCAAGACATCACAGCTCTTGCTGCATCTCAGACAGTCGCAACACTGCTCCCCGGTGTTGAGTTCTCCACCAAGCAGCCGTACCCCTCTGGACGAGCTCTGATTGATGCTGGAGTCACTGTTGCACTCTCGACGGATTGCAACCCCGGTTCCAGCTTTACCTCGTCTATGCCATTCTGCATCGCGGTTGCTGTGCGGGAAATGGGCATGACACCGGCAGAAGCTCTCTGGGCAGCAACAGCCGGTGGCGCCAGGGCACTGCAGCGCAGTGATGTGGGAAAGATATCCATCGGCATGCGCGCTGATATTGCTGAAGTCTCTGCCCCCAGCTATGTGCACCTTGCCTACCGACCAGGCGTGCCTCTGATTGGGCGGGTCTGGAAAGACGGCGAACTTATCGCTGGCTAAAGCCGGCGACTGCTTCCAGCACACACAGCGCTGCCAAGCGAATGGTGCGCCCGTCCGGGGCATCCATGGTGGCATCAATCTCTGCCAGGTCGATGGAGTGCACCTGGCGGTGAGCTCCTGCTGCTCTAGCTGCTTGGCGCAGCTCATAGGCGCTGATACCGCCGGGAACGCTTGCGGGACAAGCCGGAGCAACTGCACGGTCACACACATCAACATCAAGGTCCACGTGGATGGGGCCACCGGCGGAACCCGCAATGCTCAGAGCATCTGCCATCACCTCTGCCATGGGACGGCGAGCGAGTTCATCACGGTGGATCACCGTGATGCCCAGTTCTTTGGCTCGACGGGCATAGGCAACTGAGTTGGCAAAGTCTTGGATACCGATTTGAACAATGCGTTCGGGGTTCATGCCCGCTTCAATAAGCCTGCGCACAGGAGAACCGTTACTCACACCATCTCGAAGATCGTAATGAGCATCGAGAGTGATCAAGCCAGCAGTTTCGAGACTGTTTCCCCACACGCCTAGCGCTGCCGCCACCGTAATAGAGTTGTCTCCACCCAACGCGATGACAAGCTCGGATGCCTTCGCAGCATCCGCCATCAGGGCAATCGTGCGGGCTTCTCCCGCAGGAGAATCGGGTTCACTCACATTGCCGAAGTCAGCAACTGTCAGTTCTTCTAGATCAACAATGTCTTTCGCGGCAGGGCCGTTCTTCTCAGATGACCCTCGGTCTTGCATCAAGGCCGGCGAGTAGCGGAAGAGCGCTTCGCGGATGGCATCAGGTGTTTCGTGGGCATTCGTGGAGCTCAGAGATGTCTGCGAGGCAGGGATACCCACGAGTGCAACATCAATCTTCTTCGCTCCTGGTAACTCATCAGGGCTTGGCCATCCGCCAGCGCGAGGCCAGAGAGGGTCAACAGATAATCCAACAGGAACTTTAGACATCGGCAGCCTTTGCTGCTTTTTGCCCCTGCACACCTGCAAAAATCACACCAACAAGCAGGGCACCGAGGGCGACCTGAACAAGATATGCCTGGTATTCAGAGGGCAAGAACAACGAAACAATCATCAACGTGGCATTAGCCAGCGCCGTGTCTCGCATGAGTGGATAGGCGGCAACGTGTGCAGCAAGCCAAGTTTTGTCATTTTTTCGTGTGGCCTGAGTGCGAATGCCGGCCCATGCATTCGGGCCAATCTTTCCTGATGCTGCTCTGGCGACCACAGCGTAAAGAATCACATCCGCCACAATCGACAGCGAAACAATGAGGTAGTGGGTGCCTGAATCCATACTTCTAGGGTACTGGTCAGGCAGCCCTTTCTGCCGTGGTAAAGTTGAACTACCGACGCGGGGTGGAGCAGCTCGGTAGCTCGCTGGGCTCATAACCCAGAGGTCGCAGGTTCAAATCCTGTCCCCGCAACAAAAAGAGAAAGCCCTTCCGATTCGGAAGGGCTTTCTTGTTTCTATTCGCGAGTATCGTGGAAACGTGACCAGAAGCCACTACACCCTCAACGAAGACCTCCAACTTGCTCTTCAGCTAGCTGATGCAGCTGATGAGATTTCACGCGCCAGATTTTTGGCAATGGATCTTGAGGTAAGCACTAAGCCAGATAAGACTCCTGTTACCGATGCAGACCGCGCCGTTGAGCAGGCCATCATTGACATCTTGGCCCGCGAGCGCGGCGAAGACTTCATGCTGGGTGAAGAGTTTGGCGAGCAAGCTGGTTCTGTTTCTGAACGCGAAACCGGTACTGCCGATCACCCTCACCGCCAATGGATTATTGACCCTATTGATGGCACCTCAAACTTCCTCCGTGGTGTTCCTGTCTGGGCAACTCTCATTTCTCTTGCTGTCGATGGTGTTCCCGTCATTGGCGTGGTGAGCGCACCGGCACTCGGTAAGCGTTGGTGGGGCTCACAAGGCAATGGCGCGTGGGTTGATGAGTCACACGATCCACTGGCGAATGTCCCTATCCCTGCTGAACTTTCTGAATATCTTGAGCAGCCCATGGTTGCTGTTGCTGCTCCCCGCAAGCTGGAAGTCTCGGGAGTAAAAGATCTTGCTGATGCCAGCATCAGCTACAACTCCCTGCAGCAATGGGATCAGGCCGGTTACCTTGATGAGCTTGTTGGTCTCAGTCGTAAAGTCTGGCGTACACGCGCTTATGGCGACATGTGGTCATACATGATGGTTGCCGAAGGCATCCTCGATGTGGCCGGTGAATTCGACCTCAAGCCATATGACATGGCTGCCCTGATGCCTATCGTGACCGAAGCAGGGGGGACCTTTACTTCCATTCAGGGTCATACAGATGTCTGGCACGGCAGTGCGCTAGCCACTAACGGCCAACTACACGCTGCCGTTCTTGCTGAACTAGCTCGCTAGTTTTCCTTCTGACTTCAGGCGCGCGATGCGCACCCGTGCTGCATCCTCGGAAGTGGATGAAGGGCCAAGGAGTGCTCTCAGCATCTTCAAAATAATGCCGGTCATCCAGAATGCTGGCCACCACGGCTTCTTGAGACCCAAGATCTGTCGGTATTCCTCGGGGATACTCGCCACTGCTCCCCCAAACATGATCCGATAGAACGGCATCATGCTGCGGCGCAAAGGTGGCTTCTTGAGAAACTCGATTGTTTCTTCTACCCGCTCATCGTGTTTGAGCACGCCATCGACGTTGAACTGGTGCAGTGCGGCAATCAGCTCTGCTTCCGAGCGGGGAGGGTTGGCAACCCCTACCAACTCGCCTGCCTTGGACCATTCGTTGACATATTGGTCAGCACCACCGGGGATAGCGTCTCCCCACGCCTGGTGACAGCCCAGGAAAGCGTCTGTGAAGACAACATGGACCCAGTAGAGCAACTCGGGATCTCCGGCCGAGTATGGGCGCTCTATGCCCTGTGCATCGAGATAGGTTCCCTTGACGCGGTCGTGAAACTTAGCCACACGTGAAGATTCATACTCTGCCAGCTTGGTGTCCCCGAAGGTGACGGTAATGAGCCACTGAATTGTGCCTGCAAGGCGTCCCAGTGGATCTTCTTTGTAGCGGGACCAGTCATGAACGCCAGCCATAGCTCCAGGATGCAGGGTCTGCATCAAGAGAGCACGAATACCGGCAACCATAGTGGGCATGCCACCATGCACAGCCCACGAAGCAGAACCAGGACCGAAGAAGCCGACGTCGTCTCCTTCTTCGATGTTCTTCACCCAATACGGGGTGCCAGCAGTATCGCCCGAGAAGGTTTCGAGCAGGTGTGAGCGAATGCTCTCGCTAAAGCGGCTCATGCGTCGAGCTTGGAGTTGCTGTCCAGTTTGTGCCAGGTTCGGTTGTGATACACCAACGGATGAGCAGCACTGGCATCGAGTTCTGTACTTCCCTCAGCAGGAGTCTTCGCTTCAAGGGCTTCAATCAGGAACACGGTGGAGTTTCCTGCCTTCAGCTTGTTCACAGTGCGACCGCGAATCCAGGCATGTGCGTCGGAATACACGGTCTCACCAGTGGGCAATTTCTCCCAAGCGATGTCATCAGGAAAACGGTTTGCCCCACTCTTGGCTCCGAGAAGTGCCAGATTCAGTTGATCTGCCCCGAGCAAGTGAATCACAACTGTAGAAGCTTCAGTGATTGTTGCCGTGGCAGAAGACATGGCGGATGCCGAGAATACCAACAAGGGTGGTTCGGCACTCACTGAGAACACGCTCGAGACCGTCATGGCGACAGGACCCTTCCCCGCGTCGGCAGTGACAATGGCAACACCAGCGGGGTGATTGCGGAATGCGAGTTTGAACTCATCGGCTGAGAGCACCTCAACGTCGTGAGGTGGGTCGATGATGCCATCGTGAATGATGGGTAAGTTCTCTGATGGCGCATTGTTTGTCATGGTTTCTCCATTGTTTCACTCCTCCAGCACCGTTAGCCTCAGAAGTATGAGCTTGAATGATATTGAACTGACCACTCTGGATGGTAAACCCACGACGTTTGGCGCTTATTCCGACAAAGTAGTGCTGGTTGTGAACGTGGCAAGCCGGTGCGGTCTTTCTCCGCAATACCAGCAGCTCGAAGAACTACAGAAGAAATATGGCTCTCGTGGCTTCACTGTTGTTGGTGTTCCCTCTAACCAGTTTCTTCAGGAACTCAAGAACAGCGATGACATCGCAGAGTATTGCTCCACCACCTGGGGTGTCACCTTCCCCATGATGGAGAAAGCAAACGTGAATGGACGAAAGCGTCACCCGCTTTATGTAGAGCTCGTCAAGACTAAGGATGAGAGTGGAAAAGCAGGACCCGTGATGTGGAACTTTGAGAAGTTCTTGGTTCTCCCCAACGGGGAAATCAAGCGCTTCCGCCCCACCACGAAGCCTGATGACCCCGCAATCGTTTCAGCTATCGAGGCAGCACTGCCCCACTAGTTTTTGAAGAACCAAAGAAGAAAGCCCCTGGGAAATGAACTGAACCCCAAAAGTGGGACTCGTAATTAAGAGTCTCTACTTGAAGGGAAGAAAGTTTATGGATCTTAGGGTCAAACATTCACTCGAAACCCGCATCGAAGTCGCGAGTCTTTTCG
>JBEGUL010000006.1:0-27428 GCA_041178865.1 Actinomycetota bacterium
CCACAATCATGGCGAAGGGGTAATACACCGGCGGGGTAATCACAATTGGAGCACCGGCTTCCGTGGCGTGCTCAATAACTGAACCCAAACCGCGAATCACATCAATCACAGGGATTGTGTAGGCAACATCAAGGTCGAGGTTCCAGTGGCGCTTCGAATATTCCACAAATGCTTCGCCATAGGCATCTCCCACTGCATAGCCGGTGTCCCCTGCCTCCAGAGCAGCGTTCACCGCTTCCGTAACAGAGGACGCAATCGTGGAGTCCATCTCTGCAACCCACAACGGCAGAACGTCAGGTCCGTAGTGCTGCCACTTCGCTGAGGTGCGGGTGCGAACTTGGTCAAACGAGTAGGTGGTGAAGGGAGTGCTCATGAGTTTCAGCCTAGGGCTGCAGACGAGTTATCTGCCAGTGACCGTCCACAAGGTCGTAACGGATACGGTCGTGGAAACGCATCGAGCGTCCCTGCCAAAACTCAATGGCATGAGGAATCACTCGGAATCCTCCCCAGTGCTCGGGCCTGGGCACGATGGTGTCTTCGGGAAACTGAGCTTCCAGAGCAGCGAGCTGCTGGTCAAGGTCATCACGTGAGGCAATCAACGCTGACTGGTCGCTTGCGGCCGAAGCCAGCTGAGCTCCCTTAGGCCTGCGGTTCCAGTAGAGGTCACTCACCTCTTTCACCGTGGGCTTGGCGTCTCCATAAATAATGATTTGGCGCTTGAGCCCATACCAAGGAAACAACAAGGAGATGCTGGGGTTGTTCAGCAACGCCTTGCCCTTGCGTGAGGTGTAGTTGGTGACAAACTCAAAGCCAGTTTCATCCAGGCCCTTGAGCAGAACAGTGCGCGAGCTCACCGCACCATCAGGATCAATGGTGCTGGCCACCATCGCGTTGGGTTCAAAAACGTCTTCATCTTCGGCTTGCGTGAGCCACTGGGCGAATTGTTCCAGAGGATCCGGCAATGCGATCCCTTCATCGAAGGGAACATTGCCGTAGTCGGTGTGACGAGAGAGAGATTCCATCTTCTAGGCCTTCGGCTTCAGTTCGCCACGAATGAGCTTGTGCTGAGCAGCCTGCGCAACGGGGCGAATGGTGATCATGTCCATATTCACGTGACCGGGAAGTTCAATGGCATGCACAATTGCCTCGGCCACGTCTTCGGCAACCAGCGGCGCTTCCACACCCGCATAGAGTGCGTCGACCTTGGAGGCATCTTTCCCGAAACGGTTGAACGCGAACTCATCGGTCTTCACCATGCCAGGAGCAATCTCCAGAACTCGGATAGGTTCACCGGCGAGCTCTAAGCGCAGCACGCCCACGACACCGTGAGCAGCAAACTTGGCGGCGTTATATCCACCACCGCCTTCATAAGGAACAAAACCGGCCGTGGAGGTGACCGTCATAATGTCGGCGTGACCGTCTGCGCTGGCCCTGCGAAGCAAGGGCAGCAGCGCACTGGTCATGCGCTGAACACCAATAACATTGACGTCAAACATGCGCTTCCAGTCTTCTGGATCGCTGTCTTCAACAGATGTTGCCCCAAAGGCACCGCCTGCATTGTTAACCAGAGCATGCACGGGGCCTGAGTCTGCAAGAAAGTCACGAAGTGCATCCACGTCTTCTTGCTTGGTCACATCTGCAACGAAGGTGCTGATGCCAGTCTCTACTTCAAGTGCAGCAAGACGGTCAGCACGGCGGGCAACACCGACGACGTTCCAGCCGTGCTGGGCGAAGAGACGGGCAGTGGCCTGACCAATACCGGAGCTTGCTCCAGTGATAACAACGCGACGAGTGCTCATAGAGCAAACCTATCGCGGAGAGAGAAGAGTTGTTTAGCCTGCGCGGCGGCGACGCAGCACGGCGTCGAGGTCGAGCTGAGCTGACTCTGTCTCAGCAACAACACCCATGCCTGCCAGGCGGGCAGTGACGCTGTCTGCGGCAGGGGCTTGAACAGGAGTGGCAGGAACTGATCGTCGGAGGTTCTCAAGTCCAGCGTTGTCCATGTTCATGCGCTCAACAAGAGCTGACTCTTGAGCGTTCTGACGCATGCGGTCAGCAGCCAGCTGTGACTGAACCACGGCCTGAGCCAAGGTTCCCTCAGAGAGATGCAGTGGACGAGGAAGCTGTGTGGGGGTCCAGGTGCGAGCTGCAGGAGCTGCCTTGTAGTAGCCCTGGTCAAAGATGTCTGAGGCAAAGCGGTTGGCGTTTGTTGAGGGAACTGATTCAGCTGCACTCGAGGACACCACTACTTCCTGAATCACCAGAGCGATGGCGAAAGAGATGCAGGAGATAGCCAGAGTTTCCCAGCTGCCACCGTTCGCAAGAAGAACGATGCCGACTCCGGCACCCATAATTGTGGCCAGCAAGAACATAGCGCTAGCAAAGCGATTACGGCGAGCGCGGTGCGCTGCCGTGATTCCTTCGTGGTCGTAACCCACGGCGCGACCAGCAGCCTGGCGGACCTGGGCGCGGGCGGCAGCTTCTGCTTGGCGCAGGACACGCTTTTGTTCGATCACGGCGCGAGCGGATGCTTCCACACGAATCTCCTCGGGAACATCAGAAGTTTCTGCGAGCGCACGGATGGTTTGTTGCATGCGCACGGCGTTGCGCTCGGTCGCATCGAAGTTGCGACGGCGCAGGTAAGTCGGAATCAGATACGCAACCCAGAGAGCAGCAGCAATAGCGAAAACTATGCCGCCACCGAACATTCCACCACTCATGTTTCTAAGTTACGAGGAGAAGTGGTCGCAGCCCTTTAAGGACTGGGTGTGTTGTTTTCCCTGTCTCCGAACAGTTACAACCCGAGTGCGTCGTAATCTGCGGCTGGAACCAGGCTGACATCCGCTGGGACCATTCCTGAGATCCATCTGTTCAGCACTCCGGCTGGAATTTCTTCTTGCGTCAGTGCGAACGCGAAGTGGTCGCGCCAGTCTCCATTGATGTGGATGTATTTACGGCGGAGCCCCTCATAACGGAAGCCCAGCTTCTCCACAATACGCAGCGACGCGGTGTTTTCGGGGCGAATGCAGATCTCCATCCGGTGAAGTCCGAGGCTCCTGAGGCAATAGTCGGTTGCTAAGGCGACTGCCGTGGGGGTCACTCCCTTGCCTGCCACGCGTTCGGCAACCCAGTAACCCAGCTGTGCTGAGGAAAGGGAGCCATAGACAATGCCAGAAACGTTGAGTTGGCCAATCAGCTCACCGTCATATTCAATGGCGAAAGGAAGACCAGAGCCCACCTTGGCATGAGCTAGAAGGTTCCTAATTCCAGCCTTGGTATCAAAGCTGACGAATGTTTGTGGGGCAGTTGCTTCCCACTGGCGCAGCCAGGAACGGTTGCGCATCAGCTCTTCTTCGAGCTTCTTGGCATCCCGTGGCTTGATTGCCCGAATCGTGACGCGGCCCTCAGTCAGGGTCGGAATGATGGCGGCCATGCAGACCAGCCTAACGAAGCCAACCAGCGCGTGGGGCAGGCAATTAGACTGGGGGCATGACCGAAGACCTCGTTGCCGCAAAACAAGCTTTGCGCGCCGAGATTCGTGAGCGTCGTCGCATGATGAGTGAACATGAGCGAGTAGCTGACACCGCTGCCATCACTGAACACCTCAAGCATTTGGTTGCCGCTCGTGGTGTGAAGAAGCTTTCCTGCTACCTCGCCACCACCACTGAGCCAGAAACACGCCCTTTCCTCACCTGGGCCTATGAAAACAACATTGAAGTTCTGCTTCCTGTCACACGTGACGATGGACTACTCGACTGGGCTATTGCCAACGACTCACCCGATGAGAACATTGGCCTCTACGGACTGCCCGAGCCCACTGGTGAACTGCTGGGACCAATTGCTATCAACGGCGTAGACCTCATTATTGTTCCTGCCTCGGCAGTGGATAAGAAGGGCGTTCGTATGGGCTGGGGTCGTGGCTATTTCGACAAGACACTGGGTTCTATGGGCAAACGCCCACCCGTTTATGCGATTGTGTTTGATAGCGAATACGTCGACTCACTCCCCCGCGAAGTGCATGACCAGCCAGTGACTGGCGTGGTTACCCCTTCTGCTCTCATCACTTTCTAACCAGAACCACCAACGCAACACGGAGATCTTGTGCCCACCTATTCCTACCGCTGCACTGAATGCGACAACGCCTTCGATATCCAGCAGGCGTTGAGCGATGACTCCCTGACCGAGTGCCCTGCCTGCAAGGGAAAGCTGCGCAAGTTGTTTAACACTGTCGGCGTGACCTTCAACGGCTCAGGTTTCTACCGCACCGATTCCCGCAAGAGCTCTGGTGGGGAATCTAAGAGCAGTTCTGGCAGTTCTAGCTCGTCCAGCTCTTCCTAAAGAAGAATTAACCCCAGTGCGGCGGTTTGTCTCGCTTGAGCTGTTCGTCATTGCTCAAGCTGCGTTCTGCCCAGTCTTCACCTGATTCATCTGCAGGTGCATCGACAAAACTCGGGTCAACCACGACGCCTTCTGGTTGCCATTTCACACGGCGGTTCTTGCGCCCTGCGGACGACGAAGGAGTGGGCTGATCAGCCATTAGTTCTCGGGGAGATTAATCGGCTCAGTGACAGCGTCAGGTTCTAAGCCCCGAGGTGCTTCTTCCACGACCTGGGTGATGGTGATTGATTCTTCAATCACGTCTTCAAAGACAATGTCGCCCTCAACTTCTTCTGCAAAGACAGTCTCGGTGATCTCAACAGAAACTACTTCCTGGACGACTTCTTCCTCAGCAACAACTGCGGCAACGGCGACGGGAATCTCAATCGGACCAGTCAGAATGTCATCTTCCTGAGGCTCAATACCGATGAGGGCAGCAATACGAGTGGCCACACCTTCAGGATCTGCAAAGAGTTCAAAGGCGTGAATGCGGATGTAGTGCCAACCCAGGCGACGGAGCATGTCGGGACGCAGACGCAGAGACTCACGCAGGCTGCCACGGGCCAGCACTGCGTCCGTCTCCACGGCAACAGCTCGGCCTTGGTATGAGGCAGCAAGGGCAATCTCACCTGCATGGTTGAGTGAGACACGAAGACCACGGCGTTCCAGGCGCTTGGCCAGATCCACCAACATAGGTTCTGGTGCCTCAGTGTTCTCTGGACGAGTGTGAGGCTTCTCTGTCTCTGAAAGAACTTCTGCCAGGGCACGCATACCGTCGGAGAGGCGGCTCTCATCAATATCTCCGGGACGGAAGCAGGACACGATCTCCATCGAGCGACGAGCACGTGTCATTCCGACAGCAAGCAGCCGCTCACCACCGGGAAGAGCGAGAGCACCAAAGTCAGAGAGCAAGCGACCGTGCGGGGTGCGGCCATAACCAATAGAGAAGATGACGCGGTCGCGGCTTTGTGCCACGGCCTGCTCGAGGGTCATCACCGCAAAAGATTCAGGCCGATCTTCCAAGATGAACTCAGCAAGATCAGCACGGCGAGCAAAAGCGGAAAGAACTGACTGTTCAACCCGAACTGCGTGCTTAGGGCTGGCGGTAATCACCATGAGAGATTCGGTGGGTCGCTCAGCTGCATGCTCAAGCACGAGCTCAACAACGCGCGACACTTCCGCATCCACGCTCTCCACAGCACCAGTTGCAGAGTCAGGCATGCCCGTGCCATCAGCGATGTAGTGCAGGCGCAAGCTCGAGTGACCTAGGAATGTTCCTGCCCAGGGCAGAGAAGAAATCTTGCCGCCATAGAAGCGACGGTTAACCACATCTGCCAAATCTTCACCACCGGCACGGTAGCTCTGAGTCAGTGTGCGAGAGGGAAGGATGCCGCTGAACTGGGCCAGAGCAGACTTGCTGTGCCAGGCATCCGCGTCCACGACAGGAGACAGTGGGGTTTCAAATTCGCCCATTCCGGTTTCAAAACGTGAGGGAGTCTGAGTGACAGGGTCACCAAAGACCACCACAGATGAACCCCGGCGAATAGCCCCCGCGTTCTCCGCAACCGTTGTAGCACCAGCATCAACCAGGAATACGGCATCAAAGGAGACCGAGTCAGGAATGAGGTGAGCTTCATAGGGCGAGCAGAGCCACACTGGAGCGATCGACTTCGCCAGGCGCGGAGCAAGAGAAATGAACTCATCGGGGCTGAGCTGTTCAGAGCGCAGACTCTGACGCAGACGCTCTGCCTCATCAGGAAGATCAACCAGTCCGATCTTCCACAGCTCTGCCAACCGGGCTGCAAGCAGACCGCCATTGGCAGACGCGTGAGCATCGTCAACTAGGCGGAAGTCAGATTCGAGTCGATCCAAGATTGAGGTGTTTGCTGCCAGCAACGCCTTGTCGTTGGTGAGCATGCCTTCAAGAACGGATTGCCACCAGGACAGTTCCAGCTCGTTAGCTACTTCTTCTTCGGGCACGTGGCGCGAAGAAAGATCAGCCAAGAGAACATCAAGGTCCATCTCACGCAGGTGAGCCAACAGCGTGGTGCGCTCTTGCAGGTTGTGAAGGACCTCTGACTCTGCGGCAAGACCTGAAACCTTGTTAGTCAGTGTTGCTATTGGCAACTTGGAGAAAGACTGCTCCGTGCCATTCAAGCTCAGGGCAACATCCAAAATAGCTAGTTCAGCCATTACGTTCTCGAAGTTGGCAAGGAGGTCTGCAACACCCACAGGAACTTCAGGAACAGCACCGGCAACCACATAGCGCTGCCACAGCACACGCTGCTGCTGAATCTCAGTCAGCGCTTCGTTCATGTCGGCCACGTTCGCACCGGGACGCACGTATTCATATGCAAGCTTCTTGAGGCGACGGCGATCGCCACCGCTCATTCCGCTGCCGCGACCAGAGGTCGCGGTGATCAGCTCGGTGAGCGGACGGTCATATACCGAAGGAAGGAACTTATCTAAAGTCTCGCGGATATCCACGAGTAGCTGCAGGTAGATACCGAGTTCTTCGAGGTTCTCGAAGGGACGCATCTTGGTGCGACTAAAGACCTCTTCAGCACGCTCGAGCAGCTTGGGCAGCTCGGTGGTGTGCAAACGCTTCGCCTGCTCGTGGGCGGCAGTTGTTTCCTCAGGCGTAGGGAAGTTCGCTCCATACCAAGGAGAGTCATCGGGGCCGTAACGGAATTCTCCAAGTGCTGCTGCCTTGATCAAGCTGGCTGCAGCCTGGGGGCGAGAGTTCGCCAGGCCTTCGATGGCACGGCGCGGCAAGCGTGCCGTGGTCGAAGGCGGGGTGGACAACAAGCTGAGGTGCGACAGCTCTTCCAAGGCGTCCAGCACTGAGACGCCGAGAACGTCATCGCGGCGGGTCAGTGAACCTCGGTAGTCGAGCAAAACCTTGCGCAAACGCAGCAGTGCGTCATCAACGTCAGTGACGTTGGGGCGCGTTGCCTTCTCATTACGCAAGATGGCGTTAATCAGATCACGACGCAAAGTGCGGGGAGAAACGGTGAGGCCATCGAGGCCAACCTGGCCGAGGCGGTGAACAACGGAGTCGAGGCTGGAGCGGCGAGCACCGACAACCAGCACACGCTTGTGGGCTCCGGTGAGAACGCCGATGGCGTTCACAATGGTTTGTGTTCCACCCGTTCCTGGCAGAGTCTTCACAACAAGTGAGTTGCCCGCAGCAATTTCGGCCACGATGTTCTCTTGCTCACCATCAGCATCGAGCAGGAGAGTGTCTGTGGCAGGTGGACGTTCGTCCTGACCCACCACCTGAGCATCTTTGTGCTCATTGGTCAGGCGCGTGCGTGCGGTGACGTTACCGGCAAGTGCGTCCAAGATGGGGTGTGCGAGCTCCCGCACATCCGCCACCATGGCGGCAGAAAGATCAGAGAAACTGGATGCAACAAGGCGAGGTTCAACCTCGAAGTTACTCAGGTGCTGCGTCAGTCCACGCAGGCGCTCAATCACGGGCAGTGGGTTGAACATGCCGTCGAGATTGGCCAATGCCACAAACGAGTCAGCATCCAGCGCAATACCGAGCTGGCTCTCCAATGCCCTAGCAAGCTGAGGGTTGAGGAAAGGCTGACCGCTGAGCTTGAGCTCAAAGTCTTTGCCATAACGACGCAGTGACATCGGGCGCAGCAGCACAGGGCCGCAGTATTCACGGTCCTGGAAAGTCCACTTCGCAATGCCGAGGGCAAGATAGACAGATTCGATGCTGCGCATCGAACGCATCTCTGTGCTTTTGGCAGAGATCGCTGCAGCAGCCAAGCGTGCATTGCGCAGTGCAAACTCTTCTCGGATGAGGTTCGAGAGCAGAGTGGGCTTGCCGGAGATGAATGAAGGCAGACCACCGGGGTGGATCGAGGTGAGCTCAATGCGTGTGCGAGGGGTGTCCACGAACTGGATCAGGGGCGACGTGCCACCAACAACAGCAAGCTCTTCACGCCACTGATTCCACACAGGCTCTGCCACGTTGATGTTGGAGAGAGCCGAGTTAAGGCTTCCTGCGGTAGGGGCGAGCAAATCAATAGCTGGTTCTGACTCGGCAGAAAGCTCGGGGAAGGGGTCGTCATCGAGAGAGACCTGCTCGCCAATGTTCGACGGGGTCTCTTCGTTATCTAACGAGTCGTCGTCAGACTTTCGATTACGGGGCCACACATCAAAAACACTATGTCGCAGGCAGGGATAAACCCCGTAGTGACACCTATTTTCAGGGCTTTTGCAGGCAGTTAGTCGGCAGCTGCAAGCTGGCCGCAGGCACCGTCAATTTCCTTGCCACGTGTGTCTCGCAGAGTGGTGGGAATACCGCGCTCTTCCAATCGACGCACGAATTCGCGCATGATCTCTGGTTCGGAGGAGGTCCAGATAGATCCTGGGGTGGGATTCAGCGGAATGGGGTTCACGTGAACCCAACCACGACCACGTTCGTTGAGCTTGTCTGCGAGCAGATCAGCCCGCCAGGCGTGGTCATTCATGTTTTTGATCAGGGCGTATTCGATTGAGACGCGGCGACCGGTCTTCTCGTAATAGTTGTAAGCAGCGTCCAGGGCTTCGTCGACTTTCCAGCGCGAGTTCACGGGGATGAGCTCATCGCGGAGTTCATCATCAGGTGCGTGTAAGGACAACGCAAAGGTGAGCTGAAGACCCTCGTCTGCAAGCTTGAGAATCGCCGGTGCCAGTCCCACCGAAGACACAGTGATGTGGCGAGCAGACATACCTAAGCCTTCAGGCTGCGGAGCCAGCATGGTTCGCACTGCTGTCATCAGACGGTTGTAGTTGGCCAGGGGTTCACCCATCCCCATGAACACAATGTTGTTCACGCGCTCGGGCTGACCGTCGGCATCCTGGTTGCCAGCATTGCGACGCTTGCCTCCAAGTTCACCAGCTGCAATGACGGCGTTGGCGCGAACGACCTGGTCCACAATCTCTGCTGCCGACATATTGCGGGTCAGCCCAGCCTGTCCTGTTGCACAAAAAGGGCAGTTCATTCCGCAGCCAGCCTGTGAGGAAACACAGAGGGTGATGCGACCTGGGTAACGCATGAGAACGGACTCCACGAGAGCACCGTCAAACAAGCGCCATAAGAACTTTATGGTGTCACCGTTGTCTGTGCTGAGGCGTTTGACCTCGGTCATCAATGGGGGCAGCAGTGATTCAACAAGTTCTGCGCGACCTGCCGCAGGCAGGTCAGTCATCTTCTCAGGATCGCTTGTGTAGTGAGAGAAGTAGTGGGTGCTGATCTGCTTGGCACGGAAAGCGGGCAAACCGAGCTCGGTGACTTGTGCCTTGCGCTCGTCAGGAGTGAGGTCGGCCAAGTGAACGGGTGGCTTGGCTCCGCGCTTGGGCTGCTCGAACTGGAGTGTGGGGCGACCGTCGGCATCAACGTTCTGCTTCCAACCTTCAGCGGTGGGGCGTACCTGTGGTCGCTCCTGCGAGCGATCTGTGAGGTTACGTGCTCCACGCTTTTCGGTCATGATTCAAGTGTGGCATGAGCTATACCCCCCGGGGTATACTAAAAGCAGACGTGAGGAGTCACCAATGTGTAGAGAAGTCACCTGCCGTAAATGCGGCAAAGCATCATGGGCTGGTTGTGGCCAGCACGTTGACCAGGTCATGCGCGGTATCCCCAAGAACCAGCGTTGCCAAGGTCACGAAGCAGAGCCCGGATTCTTCGCCAAGCTCTTTGGCGGTAAGAAGTAACTCATCACGAGTTGAAATAACACAGGTCCCTCAGGGGCTTGTGTTATTTCTTGGTCTGGTTGGGGTGCCTTGTGTGCACCTTGACGATGACCACCGTCATTTCATCCACATAAAACCAGATACGCGCTCCATGAGCCAGCTCTAATTGACGCTGGTCGTATTCAATACCGTTTCGCGTGACAGCTGCCAGCCCACCTTTGAGGGGATGAATACGTGCCGTCAGGGCTAGGGGATCTGTCGTGAGCTGCGTCCAGGCATCCACGAGTTGTGTTCTCTGAGTAGCAAGTAGATCTTGCCAGCCTCTCTGTGAATCTGCAGAGCCGAAAACAATGATGTATTCAGATTTCTTGAGCGGCCTTGCGACCATCTCACCTTTCGCCATTATTTATGGCTTCTGAACTGGTTCGAAATCTCCAAGCCAGTCAATCGGATCATTCCTCAAACCGTCAGCCATTGCGGCCGCAGTTGCCTGCCAAGATGCCAGCTCAGCCATGGCGAGATACGCCTTCTTAGTTGCGAAGGATGCACGGGAGGAGCGAATAAGGTCCACAGCACACTGTTCTCGGTCAACAGCATCAAGAGCCCACATCCAGTTAAAGACATCCGCGAATCTCTCTCCTAAGGGGCGAGTATCTTCGTCGACTGTGATGGCGATGATTTGAGCCGCAAGCTCAAGGAGGCGATCGCGTGCATCATTCTCACTCACAGACATCAACACCAGTGGAACATCATCCCTACGTGTGATTTCGACAGGAGCATCTGTCGCAGCAGCAAAAACAGGAAGGGGCTGGCGTGATAGCTCGGACGATTGGAATACTTTGCGGTCAAGAATGATGGACATGTTTTCATGATACTTCAGAATACATTCTGAATACACTCATTTTCGAAGGTGGGGGAAACAAACAACAAAAGCCCCTCACGGGGCTTTTGTTATGTGTGCCCCTGAAGAGACTCGAACTCCCAACCAACTCCTTAGGACGGAGGTGCTCTTCCATTGAGCTACAGAGGCGTAACCCCAGTCTAAAGGCTGGAGAAATCTACGTTGAAGAAACCTAAGCAGCGGGTGCCAGGTAGTCATCCCAGGCGGTGTCACGGTGATCCAGCCCCATGGCAAACCAGCTGGGCCCTGCAGGCATACGAGGAGTAATCCTCAGGCGCCAGCCCATCTCTTGGGGCGTGCGATCAGACTTGATGTTGTTGCATTTGAAGCAGCAGGCCACCAGGTTCTCCCAGGACTCTGCACCCCCACGTGACTTAGGAATGACGTGGTCAATGGTGTTGGCACTCTTGCCACAGTATGCGCAGTGGTGACTATCCCGGCGAAGGACTCCTCTTCGCGTGAGGGGGACCCGGCGTGCATAGGGAACTCGAACATAGCGAGAAAGCACAATCACCGAGGGGCGGTCAAACTTGGCAGATATCGCTTCCACCGGGTGGTCAGCATCTGCTTTGAGCACCGTGGCCTTCTGGCTCATCACCAGCATGAGCGCTCGTCTGAACGAGACAATCGCGAGTGGTTCAAATCCTGCGTTAAGTACCAAGGTCCGCACGGTGGTGCCTTTCGAGTTGGGGCCTGCATGGCGTGCAGGCTGCTTGCCGAATGGTCGCATTCAGTTGCGGAGTAGAAACGCACAAGGGCACCGTCGTTACCGACAATGCCCTAGCGAAGACGTGCGCGTAGACGCTCACCTATTCGTTCGTGAAGTTTCATGAACCCTCCGCACTTAATGCTTGAGTTCAGAGTATTGAGCGCACCACAAAGAAAGCTAGACGGCACGCCGAATCGTTATCGGGTGTTTACCCAGAAGAACGAGGGGAATTAGCCGACGCGAACGAAGAGTGAGTATTGGTGAGGGTCACCAGAGATGGAGGTGAGAACAGAGGTTCCACCAATACCACCCTGAGTTGCCAAGCCATTGCCTGCGTAGATGGCGACGTGGTTGCCGCGCATCATGATGTCGCCGGGCTGCACCTGGCTGGGGTCACTGAAGACCGTTCCATATCCACCGAACTGCATGGGTCCCAGGTCAGGAACCGAGTAGCCGAGGTTACGCAGTGACTGCTCAACGAATGCGGTGCAGTCGCCGGGCATACCAATCAAGTTCAGGCTGGCGTTGAGCAGTGCAGAGTTCGAGGCAATGCCTGAGACATCCACAGATACGCGTGAAGATGAAGCCGAGCGTGTTGCGGCAGCAACAGTGACTGCTGCAGCGGTGGTGTACCCATCGCGGCTTGCAGAAGCGTTGCTCTCACCAGAAATTTCAAGCAGCTGTGCTTCAGCAGCAAGCTGTGCTTTGTATGCCTCAACGTCAACGTGATCGCTGGAGTCGATTGCATACGCAGGGATAGAGAAGGTAGCCATCAGTCCCAGGGCCACAGCCATCACGCCGGCACGGGCCCAGTTGCGACCGTTGTTCTCGGAACGGGCTGCGCGAGCAGCACGAACAACAGGTGCAGCGGTTGCTACTTCTTGGGCAGCAGAAACTAATGCAGTACCGCGCTCACGTGCAGAGGTTGCGAAAGAGCGTGCGGACTTGCTGAGTGTTTTCTTTTCCGCGAGCTTGCGCTCACGGCGTGACGAGAATTCGTCGTTACCTAATTCGGCCAAGGTTGAACCTCCGGCGTCCCAACAAGCTAGGTTGCTTACCCCGTCACGATGCGAAATTCGCCTCGTTTCACATATCGAGAGACGGGGGTTGGGACGTCTCGCTATGTGGCTTTGCAACCGTTTGGTGGTTGTAAAGCTTCACCAGACTACGCGAAAGCATGTCAAAAGTCACATCAGCGACACGACAAAATCACAAAAAGGTAACGGGTAAATTACTACAAGCTGTGTTCAACGAAGATGTGGACCGCAACATCTAGTGGTAAATCGAGTGAACCTGTGAATCCTGTGGCAGAGACCCGGACGCGGTCCCCATCTCGCACAAAAGAAATGGTGGAGCCTGGCTTCAGCCCCACTTCAGCGAATTCGGCAAGAGTCTCAGGGTTGATCTGCGCGGGCTCGCCTAGACGTCGAACAACACCTGTGCTCACTTCACCAGATGCTTGAAGCAGATCCAGCAAGTTGGCCACGCCCTCCATGAAACCTTCGGCCGGCTCCATACCGAGTTCTTCCAAACCGGGGATGGGGTTTCCGTAGGGAGACTCTGTAGGGTTACCCAGCATCTCCATGATCCGGCGTTCAACCCGGTCACTCATGACGTGCTCCCAGCGGCAGGCTTCGTCGTGGACGTATTCCCACTCGAGCCCAATGATGTCGCTGAGCAGACGTTCAGCCAAGCGGTGCTTGCGCATGACATGAACAGCCTTGGAGCGACCGTCTGCGGTGAGCTCTAAGTGCCGGTCATCCGAAACCAGGACAAGTCCGTCGCGCTCCATTCGGGCAACGGTCTGTGACACCGTGGGGCCGGAGTGGCCCACACGCTCGGAGATGCGCGCACGCAGGGGAACAATGTTCTCCTCCTCAAGTTCGAGGATGGTGCGCAGATACATCTCGGTGGTGTCGATCAGATCTGTCATGTTCACTACTTTACTGCGGGCTCACGCGGATTTTGGGGTCTGCGCCAAACCCTAGAATTGATACATGGCTGAGATCACCATCCCCCGCGAACTTCTTCCCGTTGACGGCCGTTTCGGCTGCGGTCCTTCCAAGGTTCGCCCTGAACAGGTTGCGGCTCTCGCTGGTTGGGGTGCAGAGCTTCTCGGCACTAGCCACCGCCAAGCCCCCATCAAGAACATGGTCGGTCGAGTCCGCTCAGGCCTGTCTGAACTTTTCAACCTGCCCGATGGCTACGAAGTCCTTCTGGGCAACGGTGGCTCCACCGCATTCTGGGATGCAGCCGCGTTCTCTTTGATTGAAAAGCAGAGCCAGAACATGGTCTGTGGTGAATTCGGTGGCAAGTTCGCCTCAGCCGCCAAGACCCCGTGGCTCACTGCTCCAGATGTCATCAATGCTCCTGCCGGTTCACGCGCAGACGCTGTTTCCAAGGCCGGTATTGATACCTATGCCTGGGCTCACAACGAAACGTCTACCGGTGTGATGTCACCGGTTAAGCGCGTCCACGGCGATGCCGGCGCACTGACTGTTGTTGATGCAACCAGCGCAGCGGGCGGAATCAAGATTGATGCTGCGGAGACGGACGTCTACTACTTTGCTCCGCAGAAGAACTTCGCTTCCGACGGTGGACTGTGGTTTGCCCTGTTCTCTCCGGCAGCACTCGAGCGCGTCGAGCGCATCGCTTCCACCGAGCGCTACATCCCAGAGTTCTTGAGCCTGAAGAACGCCATCGACAACTCACGTCTCGAGCAAACCCTCAACACTCCTGCCGTGGCAACGCTGGTCATGATGGAAGAGCAGATCAACTGGATGAACGCATCCGGTGGTTTGGACTTTGCAGATGCTCGCACCAAGGAATCCTCCAACTTGCTCTACAACTGGGCAGACCGCGTGGACTACGCCACCCCCTTTGTGACCAACCCTGATCACCGCTCACAGGTAGTTGTCACCATCGACTTCAACGACGACATCGACGCTGCCGCGATTGCCAAGGTGCTGCGAGCTAACGGCATCGTAGATACCGAGCCTTATCGCAAGCTCGGACGCAACCAGCTCCGCGTGGCAACATTTACTGCAATTGAGCCCAGCGACGTTGCAGCGCTGATTAGCTCAATCGAATACGTACTCGAGCGCCTTTAGAGAATTAGTCTTCGTCGTCAGCGTCGGAATCTTCCACGCTGTCGTCGAGGTCATCGATATCGACTCCGTCGATATCTCCACTGTGCGTGGGCGCTGAGACGAGATCGTCTTCGTCATCGAGGTCGTCATCATCGTCCTCGTCATCTTCTTCGTCACTGTCATCAGCATCAGCATCATCAAGATCTTCGAGGTCATCATCAAGGGCTGTTCCATCAAGAGCGCCCTCTGCGAGGTCAAGCAGACCTTCGGGAAGTTCTTCATCCAGGACAATGCCGGCAGCTGCCGCTTGCTTCTGGGCTTCGAGGAACTCAGCGAGGCGAACGGACCAGGGCACCCACTCGGGCGCCACGAGTGCACCCTCAGTAGGAAGTAGTTCTGCTTCCATGACCGTGGGCTCTTCACCTTCGAGCGTGGCCAAAGAAACATTCCAGACCCAGTTGGGGTAGCCATCAAGCTTGCACGCGTAATGCAAGGTGGCAACACCATCGTGATCAATAGTTTCGGAAATTAAATCCCCCACGCTGACAGGCGTGGTGATTTCGTGCAGCGCAGCAAGAGCAAGACTCTGGTGTGCAGCTGTGAGTTGGGGAAAGGACTTAGACATCAAAGTCGTCTGCTACGCGACGAAGCAAAGCTGCAATCTTGCTGCTGTGGGCCTTGTCGGGGTAGTTGCCGCGCTTGAGGTTGTTACCAATGCCGTCAAGGAGCTTGACCAGGTCCTCCACAATGATGGACATGTCGTCAGCTGGCTTGCGATCGAGCTTCTCGCGACCTGCAGGAGTTTCAAGCACGCGGACAGAAAGAGCCTGAGCTCCACGCTTGCCTTCGGCTACACCAAACTCGAGGCGAGAGCCGGGACGAACCTTGGCACCTTCGGGCAGGGCGGAGACGTGCAGGAATACTTCCTGGCCGTCATCTGTAGAAATAAAGCCGAAGCCCTTTTCCTCGTCGTAAAACTTCACTTTGCCGGTTGGCATTTTTTCCTCCTGCGGTTGGTGCAGACCTCAGTTTACAAGGGAGTAACAGAAGGCGCCTATCCTTAGAGGTATGGCAACAGACGATACATACGAAGCAACACGTCTAGAACGCATTCTAGGAACCATGGTTGTAGCCATTGTGGGAGTCTCGGTAGTCGCATTTTTGGCTATCGTCACCGCAGGAATTACGCAGCTCGATCTCACCAGCCCCTTCGGTGAATTTGTATTGGTTCTGCCTGGGATTGGCCTGCCCATCGGCTTTCTCCTGATGATCTCTCTGCTCATCATCAATATGGTTCGTCGCCGCCGCGACGCATCTGCGGGTTCCCGTTAACTCGCCTACAGGCAAGTAGGAGCCTGTGTCTTCCTCGTTAGAACTTTCTAAGCGCCTGCGCGCGCTGACCGATGAGCAGCTTTCCGAGCTTGCCTCAACCCGCCTCACTAACAGCACGTCGATCAAGGACTACTTCGATTTAGCTGACGCACTGCTGACTGAGGATTCCATCCTCAGCGCTGTGCGCCGTCTTACTCTGGAGCAGCTCCTGCAGCTTCGTGAGCTAGCCAGTTCAGGTTCTGTCACCGCTGACGCTCAGCTCACAGCTGCTGTGGAACATGCCCTTTTGGGCCCCGAGGGAAAAAAGCTTGCCCTCTACCCCGAAGTCAGCACAGTCATTCTTTCGTCAACAGAGAAGCTCACACCTGCGGCAGCTTCTCAGGCGTCACCGGCTGAGAAGGGTTCTGAGTTGCGCGATGCTGCAGCGTTAGAGACTGCCCTCTCAGCAATTACTTCTCTCGATGAACTCGCACGCTCGATTGAGTCTCACCATGTCAAGGAACTTGCTCGCGGTGGACTGAGCGCACAAGATTCTCAGCGTCTAGCTCCTTTGATGCCCAGTGCCGAGATCACCCCCACCGCACTTCTTGCCTTAGGACACCTCTCCGGCATTTTGGCTAAGAACGGTGGCTGGTGGATGGCAACGGAGAAGCTGGACACCTGGCTGCACTTACCCCTAGCTGAGCGCTGGCTTGCAGTGACTACTGCCTGGTCACAGAGCCTCGGCAGAGATCTCCATGCCATCCTCAGTGCTGAATCACACTGGGGCAGTGACCTCCATGAGTGGATCGACCTGCACTACCCCTTGGGCCACGAGTGGTTAGATTCGGCTCTCGCTGATCGCCTCAGTGATGCTGAACTTCTTGGCCTCTCCTCTGCAGGAACCGTGACGGCCGTTGGACGTGCTGCACTTGCCCAGGATTGGAAGGCAGTCATCGCTGCTCTCGCAGCCGTTGTTCCACCTTTTACTGAGCATGTGTTTGTTCAGCACGACTTCACTGTTGTTGCACCAGGTCCCCTCACCCCAGCCGACGATGTCTTCATGCGACAGCTGTGCGTAGTGGAGTCTCGTGGCTTGGCCACGACGTTCCGCATCACAGCCCAGGGAACCAATCATTTGCTAGCTCAGGGAACTTCTGCTGCTCAGATTTTGGAACATCTCACTTCTTTGGCAGCAACAGATATTCCTCAGGCCGTGAGCTACTTCATCACAGACTTGGGTGAACGCTTTGGCACTATTCGTGTTCGAGAAGTTTCTGGACACACAGTAGTCAAGGCAAGTGACGTGCTGGTGCTGCGCACCATCAATGCGGACCACTCTCTACATTCGCTAGGCCTGCGCCCTGTTTCAGAAGATTCACTGCAGTGTTCAATTTCTGCAGGCATTGTCCTCAATGCCTTGCTGGATGCAAAGTATCCTGCTCAGCTGGAAGACGCCAGCGGCAAGATCATTGCTGCACCGGTTCACCGTCGCAGCATCGAGCTCCAGCGTGAGCCGGTCAGTCCTCACGTTGCACTGGTTCAACGACTGCGTGGCAGTCGTGAAGCGGCAACGACGGACGATGCCACTTGGATTGCGCGTCAGCTTGATGTTGCCGTGCGGGAGAAGAGCATTCTGATTGTGACCGTGGCAATGCCCGATGGTGAGCGTGAGTTCACCATCGAACCCAAGGGCTTCTCTAACGGTCGCCTGCGTTGCCTGGATCGAACTACTGAGGTGGAGCGAACACTTCCCGCTTCACACATCACTGCTGTCCGCCCTGGCTAGCTCTGTCCTGATCTCCCTCTCAACCGGAGTAACGTAGAGAGATGCCCGATGGACCGTTGATCGTTCAAAGCGATCGCTCAGTACTGCTCGAGGTGGCGCACCCACACGCTGCGGATGCTCGTCACGACCTCGCTGTCTTTGCCGAACTCGAACGCGCTCCTGAACATATTCACACCTACCGCATTACCCGTCTGGGGCTCTGGAATGCACGTGCTGCAGGCCACACTGCGGAAGAGATTTTGGGCACGCTTGAGAAGTATTCAAAATATGCCGTTCCTGCCAGTGTGACCATCGACATCGCAGAGACCGTCAATCGCTATGGCCGACTGACCATTGAGCGCGACGGTGAAGGCACCCTGATTTTGAAAGGCACCGACGCGGCTGTTCTTTCCGAAGTTTCGCGCTCCAAGAAAGTCACCACCCTGCTTGAGGGCAAGCGTGAAGATGGCAGCTACGAAGTAGCTGCCTGGGCACGCGGTCAGCTTAAGCAAGAGCTGCTCAAGTTGGGTTGGCCCGCAGAAGACAACGCCGGTTACAAGCCCGGTGCTCACCACGACATTGACCTGGCAACAGATGGTTGGGCACTGCGTCATTACCAAGAAAAGGCCGTCTCAAACTTCCTCGAGGGTGGTTCTGGCGTGGTGGTTCTGCCCTGTGGTGCTGGAAAGACACTGGTTGGCGCTGGCGCGATGGCAGCGACTAAGACGGACACCTTGATCTTGGTCACCAACACTGTTTCCGCACGCCAATGGCGTGATGAGCTGCTCAAGCGTACTTCGCTTACCGCAGATGAAATTGGTGAGTACTCCGGCGCAACCAAGGAGATCAAGCCGGTCACCATTGCGACCTATCAAATCTTGACCGCCAAGCGCGGTGGAGAGTTCGCTCACCTCGCTCTCTTGGACGCACTGGACTGGGGGCTGGTCATCTATGACGAAGTACACCTCCTCCCCGCACCTGTGTTCAAGCTGACGGCCGAGCTGCAAGCTCGTCGCCGTCTGGGCTTGACCGCGACCCTGGTGCGCGAGGATGGCCGCGAGTCTGACGTGTTCAGCCTGATTGGCCCTAAGCGTTTTGATGCACCGTGGAAAGAGATCGAGCAAGAAGGCTTCATCTCTCCAGCTGAGTGCAAAGAGATCCGTATTGATCTCGATCCCGAAGAGCGTTTGATTTATGCGGCTGCAAGTGACGGAGAGCGTTACCGTCTGGCTGCAACGTCTCCCGCGAAAATCGCAATCGCGAAGAAACTTATTGCTGCCCACCCGGGAGAGCGCGTGCTGGTGATTGGGCAATACCTGGATCAGCTTGCTGAACTGGGTGAAGCACTGGGGGTCCCCGAGATTACCGGAGCCACTCCCGTGGATGAGCGTGAGCGTTTATTCAATGCGTTCCGTGATGGCAGCGAGCCTGTGCTGGTGGTGAGCAAGGTGGCGAACTTCTCGGTTGATCTCCCTGAGGCCAGCGTGGCCATCCAGGTATCGGGTGCTTTTGGTTCGCGCCAAGAAGAAGCACAACGACTAGGTCGTCTGCTTCGCCCGAAGAAAAGTGGCTTCACCGCGACCTTCTACACACTGGTTGCCCGCGACACGGTGGACCAGGACTTCGCGCTGAACCGTCAGCGTTTCCTTGCTGAGCAGGGTTACTCTTACGAAATCGTTGACGGCCACACCGTCTAGTTTTTCTTTTCTGCCAATTTCCCGCCTAACCACTGGGAATACGCCTGTGTTCAGCGTGCGCACAGTCCCCTGTCTAAAAACTCTCAGGTTACATTCAGGAAACAGTCAGATACTAGAGACATGGAAAACCCACGAATCCTCATAGTTGATGACGAACCCAACATTAGAGACCTCCTGACCACAAGTCTTCGGTTCTCCGGGTTCAACGTTCAGGCTGTTGGCAATGGCGCAGCCGCAATCTCGGCAGTACTCGCAGAAGAGCCCGATTTGATCGTGCTCGATGTGATGCTTCCGGATATGAACGGCTTCTCCGTGACCAAGCGTCTGCGCTCGGCCGGATACACCGCCCCCATTCTCTTCCTCACCGCGAAGGACGATACCCAGGACAAGATCATGGGTCTCACCGTTGGTGGCGATGACTACGTGACCAAGCCCTTTAGCCTCGATGAAATCGTGGCTCGCATTAAGGCGATTCTCCGTCGCACCATGCAGGCAGATGAAGAAGCACTGATTCGCGCAGGCGAAATCTCGATGGACCAGGACACTCACGAAGTTGTCGTCAACGACAGCATTGTTGAGCTCAGCCCCACCGAGTTCAAACTCCTGCGCTACCTCATGCTGAACCCCAACCGCGTGCTGAGCAAAGCACAGATCTTGGACCACGTCTGGGAGTACGACTTCAACGGTGATGCGGGAATTGTGGAGTCCTATGTCTCCTACCTGCGCCGCAAACTCGACGCCGTCTCCACCGAACCACTGATCACCACCAAGCGTGGATTCGGCTACATGCTCAAGGTTGCCAAGACTTCCTAAGTACACACACCTCCAATGCCACATAGGGCGAGACCACCAAGGTCTCGCCCTATCAGCATTTCCCCACCTAGAACCTGCTTAGATTGTTCCTGATGCGATTCAATTTCAACGACCGATGGAACGCCATCTCCTTGAGAACCAAGGTGACGGGCGTCACTGTGTTGTTGCTGACGATTGGTTTGCTGGTTTCCGGTATTGGAACCATGGCCTTGCTCAAGCCCGCTTTGATTGGCCAGTTGGACACACAACTGCAGTCCGTTCAGCAGGATCTCTCGAGCGTTCTCCAGCTGAGTAAGACCGGAACTCCCGCCCAGTCCGCTCCAACCGACTATTACTACGCGGTGTATAGCGCCAGCGGTGTTCTGCTGGAACAGAACTGGACCGACAAAGCAGAAGCAATTCGACCTTTACTGCCCAACGGCATCACCGTTGCACAATCTGGCACCCTCGATGGTGCGATCTTCCCTGTGAAGTCCACCAACGGGCGAACACTGTTCCACGCCATTGCTATTCCAGTCACCTTTGATGACGCAACCGGAACTCTCGGCACCGTGGTGGTTGCACTCTCCACGGCAGGGGTGGACCGACTGATGACCACCTACCTCAGCATCTTCTTAGGTCTGGGCATTGCCATTGTGATTGTGGGAGCTTTGCTTACCCGGTTCTTGGTGACCACCACCTTCGCACCATTGCGAGAAGTGGAAGACACCGCTGTTGCTATTGCGGATGGTGACTTGAGCCTGCGTCTGCCTTCCACCTCTCCCACCAATACCGAAGTGGGCCGTCTCAACAGATCACTCAACGTCATGTTGGGTCGAATCGACCGCGCTTTTGCTGACCGTGCTCGCACGATTGATCAGATGCAACGCTTCGTGGGAGATGCCAGCCATGAGCTGCGCACTCCCCTGGTTTCCGTCCGCGGCTATGCCGAGCTGTATCGCATGGGCGCGCTTCAAACTCCTGAAGAAATTGGTCAGGCCATGGAGCGTATCGAGAAGGAAGCCATTCGCATGGGGGCCCTCGTGGAGGACCTGCTTGAACTCGCGCGCATGGATGAGACTCGCCCACTCGAGATAGGCACCTTCGATCTGCTCACTATCGCCCATGATGCTGCCCTCGATGCACGTGCCTTCGATCCTGAGCGCACCATCACAGTAGCTGGCGACTCGATCGAGATCTTTGCTGCTGAAAACAAGATTCGTCAGGTTGTCACCAACTTGATGGGCAACGCTCTGCGCTTCACTGACAGTGGCACGCCACTGGAACTTGTGGTGAGTCACAACGACGCCGCAGATGAAGCAACGATTTCGATTGTTGACCACGGTGCAGGTATTCCGAAGCAGCTTCGAGAGAAAATCTTCGAGCGTTTTTATCGCGCTGATAACTCACGTGCCCGGGAAACCGGCGGTAGTGGTTTGGGCCTCGCCATCGTGGCATCCATTGTGAAGGCTCACCAGGGTCGTATTGATGTCACCGCAACCAAAGGTGGCGGCGCCACTTTCTCAGTGACACTTCCTGTTGTCCACACCCCCGTTGAGGCCTAAGCCCTCCACAGCATGACCCTCAGGGCCCTGACGGCCCTTCGTAGCTTCTATCTTGGGCACCAGAGCGCATCTGGCCCGCAGCACTCCCCCTCCGCTCAGGGGTCGGATGCGCTCTCCCGACATTCAAGGAGAACTCATGCCCGTCTTTCACGTTGACAGCGAAGCTGTTTCACATGCCAGTTCAGCTGCGCAGCAGTCCATCTCACGTATTCAAAGTGAAGTCATTGCTCTGCACACTCAACTGAGCAATCTCCAAGGCTCCTGGAGTGGCACAGCAGCCACCGCATTCCAAGCCGTGGTCTCTGAGTGGCATCTCACCGCACAACGCGTGGATGAGAGTCTCAACTCCATCAACCATGCACTCGCCCTGGCTGCTCAGCAGTACATGGACATTGAGCAGGCGACGGCGCGGATGTTCCGCGGATAGTCGCTGAAACAAAGAAGAACGCCTCCCCTATCGGCGGGGAGGCGTTCTTTGTGTTTGTGTCTGGACTTAGAAGTCCATACCGCCCGAAGGGTCGCCCATTGCGGGAGCTGCCTTTTCAGGCTTCTCTGCAACTACTGCCTCAGTGGTGAGGAAGAGAGCTGCGATGGAAGCTGCGTTCTGAAGTGCCGAGCGAGTTACCTTAGCTGGGTCAATAATGCCCGCAGCCATTAGGTCAACGTACTCGTCAGTTGCAGCGTTGAGGCCCCAACCGATGGAGAGCGAACGAACCTTGTCAACTACAACACCGGGCTCGTGTCCTGCGTTCAGAGCGATCTGACGCAGAGGAGCTTCGATAGCGATGCGCACAATGTTTGCACCGGTTGCTTCATCACCAGTGAGGGCAAGCTTTTCGAAAGCGATCTTGCCAGCCTGAATCAATGCAACACCACCGCCGGGGACGATGCCCTCTTCAACAGCAGCCTTAGCGTTACGGACAGCATCCTCAATACGGTGCTTGCGCTCCTTGAGTTCAACTTCAGTAGCGGCACCAGCCTTGATCACTGCAACACCACCGGCGAGCTTAGCCAGGCGCTCCTGGAGCTTTTCGCGGTCGTAGTCGGAATCAGTGTTGTCAATCTCGGCACGAATCTGAGCTACGCGACCAGCAATCTGGTCTGCGTCGCCAGCACCCTCAACAATGGTGGTCTCGTCCTTGGTGATAACAACCTTGCGAGCCTTACCCAGCATGTCGAGTTCAACGTTCTCGAGCTTGAGACCGACCTCTTCAGCGATGACCTGACCACCGGTGAGGATGGCGATGTCCTGAAGCATGGCCTTGCGGCGGTCACCGAAGCCAGGAGCCTTGACAGCTACGGACTTGAAGATGCCACGGATCTTGTTGACTACGAGGGTTGCAAGTGCTTCGCCATCGACGTCTTCCGCGATGATGAGTAGCTGCTTGCCAGTCTGGATGACCTTGTCAACGATAGGCAGCAGGTCCTTGATGTTGGAAACCTTGCTGTTCACGATGAGGATGTAAGGGTCTTCGAATACTGCTTCCTGACGCTCTGGGTCAGTGACGAAGTAAGCGGAGAGGTAACCCTTGTCGAAGCGCATACCTTCGGTGAGCTCAAGCTCGGTGCCGAATGTGTTCGACTCCTCAACGGTGACAACACCTTCCTTGCCAACCTTGTCGATTGCTTCAGCAATCAGTGCGCCGATTTCGGGGTCAGCTGCGGAGATAGATGCAGTAGCTGCGATCTCTTCCTTAGTCTCAACCTCTTTGGCGTTGTTGATGAGCTCTGCAGAAACAGCTGCAACAGCCTTCTCAATACCGCGCTTGAGCGAGATGGGGTCTGCACCAGCAGCAACGTTGCGAAGACCTTCGCGAACGAGCGCCTGAGCGAGAACGGTTGCGGTGGTGGTTCCGTCACCAGCAACGTCATCGGTCTTCTTGGCAACTTCCTTGACCAGCTCTGCGCCGATCTTTTCGAATGGGTCGTCCAGTTCGATTTCCTTCGCGATGGACACACCATCGTTAGTAATCGTGGGGGCGCCCCACTTCTTTTCGAGGACGACGTTGCGTCCGCGTGGGCCAAGGGTGACCTTGACGGTGTCAGCAAGGATGTTCAGACCGCGCTCTAGACCGCGACGTGCCTCTTCATCAAAAGCAATAATTTTTGCCATGGTTGTTTTTCGTCCCTCCCGGACGTCAGAAATACTGCAGGAATTAGCACTCAAATCAATCGAGTGCTAATTCAATATTGGCACTCTCATGCCGCGAGTGCAAGTACGTCCGCGGTGAGCGAAAGAGAAGAAGCCCTCCCCGATGGGGAGGGCTTCTCTTCAGTCTTGTGAACTATCCGGCGATGGTGACTGTTCCGCCAGAAACGTAGGACTCGAGGGGAACCATCTCGATCCACGTGTTACCTGGTGCCAGGCGAATGGTTACGCCGTTGTCGCCCTTGAACACGATAGGAGAAGCTGTTGAAGCCTTGCTCCAGGTGCCGTGAACAACTTTGCCGCCGCTGAGAACGAAGAGCTCGCCCGAGTCGACCATACGAGTGCGGGGAACACCGACGAACTCGTCAACATTGACGCGCATGATGACCACGTTGGCTGCGGAAAGCTGTGCACCTGTGAGATCAAGGTCGGCACCTTCCCACTGAGTACGCAGGTAACGACCAGCACCGTCATAGCTCCAGGTGTTGTCCGAAGAGTTGCTGAAAATGCTCTGGACAGAGGTTCCAGGTGTTCCATCGAGGACAGCGGTAGAGGTTGCCAGGGTGGACGAGTATGCCCATTGCTGTGCAGGAGGAGCAAGCTCTGCGTTTGCAGCAATAACTTCCTGAGCGTGCAACATCAAGTTGTAAGGAGCAACGTTGTAATCGTTGCGATACATCGCGGGATCGTTTTCGGTGACGTTGACAAGACCAGTGTCAACGGCAAGATCACGAGTTTCCTGAGCGCCATAGCCGGAGTAGGCAATGATGCCGCCGAAGGGGGCAGCAATGTCAGCGTCCATGGGACGCAGCGAACGAACGGGGCCGACGCTCGCGGGAACATTAGAATTCCAGATACCCACGTAACGAGTGATGCCACCCTCAACGATTTGCTCGAAGACCACGTCAGCCTGGTTGAGACCTTCTTGTGGTTCACACGCGAAAACATTACAGATCTTGACCGAGAGTGCTGGGCCCACTGTTGCGCCCTCAGCAAGTGCCACACCCGTCAGCGGTGCATAGGCAACGGCAGCAGGTGCTTTGTAGGTGGACTTGTAGTCGGGTGTTGCGGGGCCACTGGCTCCACCAGAGCACGCTGCCAGACCAAGCGCAAGAGCGCTAGCTGCAGCAACACCGACAACACGGATAAGTTTTCGCGATTGAGTAGTCACGGACAAAGACTAACGCCGCCCACATCAGTGGACGGCGTTAGCTCGGGCGTGCCCGAATATTACGAGGCTTTAAGCCAGTCGAACCGACTCAGCCTGAGGACCCTTGTTTCCGGTACCGATTTCAAAAACAACCTTCTGGCCCTCTTCGAGGACCTTGTAGCCGTTCATGTCGATAGCGGAGTAGTGGACGAATACGTCCTGCTCGTCGCCGTCTACGGTTACAAAACCGTAGCCCTTTTCAGCGTTGAACCACTTAACGGTTCCAGTGGCCATGTGTAACTCCAATTGCAGTATCCCAACCGACACACACAAATCGCTTGTGCCGTTAGTTTCACACTACTGGGGAATAGCACAAAACAGTTAGCCTTGCACAACTTTTAATTGTCGCAATATGACAACGATTTAGCCGGGGTAGTCCTGCCCGACGACCAATGTGAGCTGTGCAGAGCTCTCAATGTACTTATCGGTGAGCTTAATTTCGCCATAACCCAGAGACTCGGCTAGCCCACGAGCAGCACCTTCAAGAGTGGGGTTGCCGTAGTAAATGAAGGTCGTTTCTGCCATCACGCTGGCGTTGGACTTGGCGCCAACCGTCCAACCTTCAGTGGCAATCTGGTCACCCACAGCTGTGGCAATACCGGTCTGACCCGTTGCATTGAGCACGTTAACCACGGATGCAGGGTCAACTGTGGGCACTGCGGTTGCCTTAGGAGTTGCTGAAGCTGCAGCAGTTGGCAAAGCAAAAATGCTTTCAAAATCTTTCATGCTGATGCTGTCGCTGGTCACGATCAACGTGCCCACGCCACCGACTACCAGAACGCCAGTAGCCAACGCAGCCCAGGCGAAAGGAACGAAGCCAGCGCCACGGCGCTTGGGAGCGCGGTGAACACCGCGACGATCCAAGCCCGGGGCTAGGTCGTCGAACTGGTCGCTCTCGTATTTCTCAGACATCGTTCTATTCTCTCAGTTGTTTTCTGAAGATTCAGGGTTAACCCTTTTGTGGCGAGAACTCTGGCGATCATCTCGAACGCGCTGCAGCCTTTTCACCAGCATGGGGTCATATGCCAAAGCAGCTTCTGAATCCATCAGTTGCCCGAGTAGTTGGTAATACCTAGCTGGAGACAAACCGAAGGTTTGTCGAATAGCGTCTTCCTTGGCACCGGGGTGCTGCCACCATTCACGCTCAAAGTCGAGAATGGCACGATCACGCTCGTCAAACACGGGCCGACTATGGGACTCGAACCCACAACCCCCGCTTTACAAGAGCGGTGCGCTACCAATTGCGCCAAGTCGGCTTGTGTGAAGTACCCAAGTACTTCACGACCCATTAATCCTAACCTGCGGCTGGAGTAGCGGGAGTCGTGGAAGCTGACTCGCCAGCTACCTGAGTAATGAAAGCAAGAAGTTCCTTGGGGTCCACGATGGATCCGGTGTACACCTTGCCGTTGACCAGGATGGTTGGCGTTCCAGCACCAGCAGCACCCGACTGCTTTGCAGCCTCAGTCATAGGGCCAGCAAGTGCATAGTCAGTTGCCTGAGTTGCCCAGGGAACAAAAGTCTTGTCCTTGATGCACTTGGCAATCTTTGCCTGGTTCTTGGGCTTCTGAGCATCAATCAAGGCCGTGATCTCATCATCGTTGAGACCAGGGGTGCCCTCTTGAGGCTGGTTAGCGTAGAAAGCCAGGTTCATCTTCCAGAAGGTGTCTGGGGAGTAGTTCGCTACACACGCAGCTGCGGCAGTTGAGCGGATGGAGTACTTGGTTCCAGCCGACTGGTTTGCCAACATGCCAATGGGGTGCAGCTCGAGGGTGGCTGCGCCAGCTTCGACGAGGGTCTGCAGCTGTGCTGCATTAGCCTCATCAAATGCCTTGCAGGCAGGGCAGAGGTAATCCTGATAAACCTCAATGGCCACGGTAGAAGAACCAGGCATAGGCAGGTTTGCTACCGGGTCAGCACCGGGAGATCCCGCCTCGCTGAGGACTGCAGCCATGTTGGCGCCGCTGAGAACGATTCCATCGCTGGCCATGTTGGCTGGACGTGGACCTTCCTTGGGAGCAGAGGTGGCAATGGTTGAAATGAAGAGAGCTGCAATAGCAATAACAGCTACTGCGATGCCTCCCTGCAGGAACAGCTTGCGACGCTTGTCGCTCTTGTTCTGCTGTTCACGAAGTTCTTTAGCCTTCGCACGAGCAGCTTCACGCTGCTGGT
>JBEGUL010000007.1:0-6424 GCA_041178865.1 Actinomycetota bacterium
GCCAAAACAGCACCGCATCTGTCGTGTTCACCGTTGACGGCGTGCGAACCAGCGCATTCACTGCGAACCAATCAAACGGCGGATCTGCCTCGGCATATCCCGCTGCTGGAACCAGCCACGGATTCACCGCGAGTATTCCTGCAAGCCCTGGAAGACACCGAATTTGTGGCTGGCCACAACTCGCAACAGGTGGAGACCATGAGTGGGGCTGTACCTACGTCACTGTTCCTAGCACCCCAACTGTCACTGGTGCTTGGGAGTCCTTATCTGGAAGTCCTGGTCAAATCGTCACTTCTGGATGGCTCCTTTACCCAGCCAACCTGAGCGGAAGCGCATCCGTGGTATTTACCGTTGACGGAGTACGCACCAGCGCATTCGTAGCCAACCAAACCAACGGCGGATCTGCCTCGGTCTACCCCACAGCTGGAACCAACCACGGCTTCACTGTCCGAATCGCAGCAAGCCCAGGTAGACATCGAATCTGTGGCTGGCCACAACAGCCTTCTGGTGGAGATTACGAGTGGGGATGCACTTACGTGCAGGTCCCCTAGGACACCAACCTCAGTTCCAACGGTTAGAGTTGTATACGTCTTTGCGAATCTTATTTCGCTGAAATATTGACCAAAACAATCAACGGAGAGTGGGCGACTTTAGCTGTGTCGAACCAGACGGAGAATGGCGGGGCCGCCGATGAGTTCGGCGCCAACGAATGGATGGTCGAAGAGCTCTATGAGCGCTTCGTCGTAGACAAGAACTCAGTTGACCCTAATTGGTGGCCCACGCTAGAGAAGTACGCTGCTAAGTCCGGCTTCACCGCTCCAGCGGCACCAGCACCTGCCTCCTCAGCACCGGTAATAACGGCTCCTGTCACGGCAACAGCGGGCACCGAAACTCAGCCTGTCGCCACCACAACTTCACGACCTGCACAGTCAGCGCCCATCCCCGCAGATGCGCCCGTCATTGCACAGGATTTTGCTGCTGCTGAATCAGCTGAACAAGACGTAGTCACGATTCTCAAGGGTATGCCCAAGGCTCTTGCAACGAACATGGACCAGTCGCTGACTGTCCCCACAGCTACGAGCGTTCGCGCGATCCCAGCCAAGCTTCTGATTGATAACCGCATTGTTATCAATAACCACCTCAAGCGCACTCGAGGTGGCAAAGTCTCATTCACACACATCATTGGCTGGGCCTTGGTCCAGGCACTCAAGGCATTCCCCAGCCAGAATGTCTATTACGACGAGGTTGATGGCAAGCCAGCCTTGGTTTCTCCAGCACACGTCACTCTCGGCCTCGCCGTGGACGTCCCCAAGCCTGACGGCTCTCGTGCCCTTATGGTTCCTGGCATCAAGCGTGCTGACACCATGACTTTCGGCGAATTTCTCGCCGCATATGAAGACCTTGTCGTCAAGGCGCGGACCAACAAGCTTGCCGCTGAAGACTTCCAAGGAATTACTGTTTCCCTGACCAACCCAGGTGGAATTGGAACCGTTCACTCAGTTCCTCGCCTCATGCGTGGCCAGGGCTGCATCATTGGTGCAGGTGCACTGGATTACCCAGCAGAGTTCCAAGGTGCGAGTGAAGAAACTCTCATTGAGATGGCCATCAGCAAGGTCCTGACCTTGACCAGCACCTATGACCACCGCGTCATTCAGGGTGCAGGTTCTGGTGAGTTCCTCAAGATTGTGCACGAGTTGCTTATCGGTCAACGGAATTTCTACGAAGACATCTTTGCTGCCCTTCGTATCCCCTACGTACCCATCCACTGGGGCGTGGACATCAGCATCAACCGTGGTTCTGCCATCGATAAGACTGCCCGCGTTCAGGAGCTCATAAACGCCTACCGCGTTCGTGGCCACCTCATGGCAGACATCGATCCACTCGAGTACAAGCAGCGCAGCCACCCTGACCTCGAAATCGAAAGCCACGGCCTCACTTTCTGGGATCTGGACCGTGAATTTGTTACTGGCGGTATCGGTGGAACCCGCACCGCTCCCCTACGTAAGGTTCTCGGAATCCTCCGCGACTCCTACTGCCGCACAGTGGGCCTGGAATACATGCACATCCAGGACCCTGAACAGCGAAAGTGGATCCAGGAAAAAGTCGAGCGCCCCTACGAGAAGCCCGGTCACGATGAGCAGATGCGCATCTTGGGCAAGCTCAACGAGGCTGAAGCTTTCGAAACCTTCCTCCAGACCAAGTACGTAGGCCAGAAGCGCTTCAGCCTTGAAGGTGGCGAATCTGTTATCCCACTGTTGGATGAAATCCTGCAGGATGCTGCAACTGCAGAGCTCGATGGCGTGGGCATTGGTATGGCTCACCGCGGTCGCCTCAACGTTCTCACCAACATCGCAGGCAAGACCTACGGCCAGATCTTCCGTGAATTTGAAGGAACTCAGGATCCCAATAGCGTTCAGGGCTCTGGTGACGTGAAATATCACCTCGGTACCGAGGGTGTCTTCACCTCTGCAGAAGGAAAGACCATTCCCGTCTCCCTCGCAGCGAACCCTTCCCACCTCGAGACCGTGAACTCGGTTCTCCAGGGAATCGTCCGTGCCAAGCAAGACCTCAAGCCCATCGGAACCTTCACCACCCTCCCCGTGTTGATTCACGGTGACGCAGCTATGGCTGGTCAGGGAGTTGTCCTTGAAGGACTGCAGATGTCACAGCTGCGCGGTTACCGCATTGGTGGAACCGTGCACATCGTGATCAACAACCAGGTTGGCTTCACTACTCTTCCTGAGGCATCTCGCACCTCGGTCTACGCAACGGACGTTGCAAAGACCATTCAGGCTCCTATCTGGCACGTCAACGGCGATGATCCCGAGGCTGTGGTTCGCGTTGCACGCCTGGCATTTGAATTCCGTCAACGCTTCAACAAGGACGTTGTGATTGACCTCGTTTGCTACCGCCGCCGCGGACACAACGAGGGAGACGACCCCTCAATGACTCAGCCATTGATGTACAACCTGATTGAGGCAAAGCGTTCTGTTCGACGCCTCTACACCGAAGCCCTCGTTGGCCGTGGTGACATCACTCAGGAAGAGTTCGACAAGGCACAGGGTGATTTCCAGGGCCAGCTCGAGACGGCATTTGCTGAAACTCATGCTGCTCAGACCGGAACCATGTCGACCGTTGGCGCCAATGACACCGTCACGGGTGGCAACTTGCTCGATAACGAAGTTCTTGCTCCCACCACAACAGGTGTGGACGTTTCTGTCATTCACCGCATTGGTGATGCCTTCAACAATGTTCCTGCGGGCTTCACCGTTCACAATAAGCTCCAGCAGCTCCTTGCAAAGCGCCTCGAGATGAGCCGCAACGGCGACATCGACTGGGGCTTTGGTGAACTCCTTGCCTTTGGATCTCTTCTCCTTGAAGGAAAGCCAGTTCGCCTCACCGGCCAGGATGTGCGCCGCGGAACATTCGTTCAGCGTCACGCTGTCTTCCACGATCGTGAGAACGGTCAGGAATGGCTGCCGCTGCTGAACCTTAGCGAAGATCAGGGCCGTTTCTGGATCTATGACTCACTCCTGAGCGAGTACGCAGTTCTTGGCTACGAGTACGGCTACTCAGTTCAGCGTGAAGACGCATTGGTTCTGTGGGAAGCACAGTTTGGTGACTTCGCCGATGGAGCACAGACCGTCATCGACGAATACATCTCTGCTTCTGAACAGAAGTGGGGACAGCGCTCCTCCGTCGTCATGCTTCTCCCCCATGGATACGAAGGTCAGGGCCCTGACCACTCTTCCGCACGTATTGAGCGCTTCTTGCAGCTGTGCGCTGAAGACAACATGGTTGTGGCACGCCCATCAACACCTGCGTCTTACTTCCACTTGCTGCGCCGTCAGGCATACAGCAAGCCTCGTAAGCCACTGATTGTTTTCACTCCTAAGGCAATGCTTCGTCTGCGTGGCGCTTCCAGCAATGTTGAAGACTTCACGAACGGTGTATTCGAGCCAGTACTCGATGACCCACGCCAACTTGATCGTAATGCGGTCAAACGTGTGATTCTCACCGCGGGTAAGCCTTACCACGACCTCGTTGCTGAGTTAGAGAAGGCTCCTAACCCCGCAATCGCAATCGTGCGTCTCGAGCAGTACTACCCAGCACCTATGCAGCAGCTCAACGAAGTTCTTGCCACCTACCCCAACGCTGAGTTGGTCTGGTACCAAGACGAGCCTGCTAACCAGGGTGCATGGCCATTCATGCTGCTTGAGGTCTCACCTCGACTAGAAGGTCGCGTTCTTCGAAACGTTTCACGCCCTGCTTCAGCATCTCCTGCTGTGGGTTCAGCAAAGCGTCACGCAGTTGAAGCTGCTGAGATTCTCGAACGAGCCCTCAACCTCGGCTAACAAATTGCACGAACAACGCCTCACGAGAAAATCTCGTGAGGCGTTGTTCGTTAAGCCAATGAAGATTTAGTGCTGTTGCATACTGCGCAGTTTCTGGAGAACCTCTGACTTGAGCTCTTCCGGTGCTGTCTCTTCACAGGCACGCTTGACTGCTTCTGTCAACACAACCCCAACACGGTGTTCATCTGAGCAATCAACGCAGTTTTCCATGTGAGCACGAATATCTGCGGCTTCTTCGCTACACAATTCGTTGTGGAGGTATTCCTCAAGGTCCTTCTTGGCCTTGTCGCAACCGCAGTCACCCATTACTTGCCCTTTCCAATGCCTTGCTCACGCGCATAGTCAACTAATTGTTCGCGGAGTAATTTCCTACCGCGGTGAAGTCTGCTCATGACTGTCCCTGTTGGAGTGTCCATGATGTCTGCCACCTCTTGGTAGCTATATCCCTCAACATCTACTAAGTAGACAGCTGCTCTGAAGTCTTCAGGGATTGACTGCAAGGCCTCTTTGACAGCGCTTGCAGGCAGGTGATCAATAGCTTCTGCTTCGGCAGAGCGGCTGGAAGTCGCTGTTCTGCTCTCTGCGTCGCCGAGTTGCCAGTCTTCTAATTCCTCTAGCGGTGAGTAAAAGGGCTGGTTCTGCAACTTGCGGTATTGGTTGATGTAGGTGTTCTCAAGAATGCGGTGAAGCCAGGCTTTGATATTGGTTCCTTGTTGGAACTGATCAAAGGCGGCAAAGGCCTTGAGATAGGTTTCTTGCACCAAATCATTGGCATCTGCGCGGTTGCCGGTCTTGCGCACGGCGTGGGCATAAAGCTTGTCAATGTGCTCCATGGCCTGCTCTTCGAACAGTGCGCTTTTAGCTGAGGGTGCGGTAGTCATCTTATGTAAGCCTAAGCCTGCTCTTACTAACGTGGCGGAACCAGCCATGAGAGCCCACTCCTCTTCTAAATCCTCGATAACCTAGAACAAATGTTGACTTCTCCTTATTCCCGGCCTGAATTCGACCCTTACGGGTCCAATGACGTCCACGACGCTGATTCAGCGCACTGGAAAGCCCCACTAGCAACTCAGCCTGTGACAGGAGTGCTTCAAATCCCTGGTTCTAAGTCTTTGACTAACCGTGAACTCGTTCTTGCAGCACTGGCTGAAGGTCCCGCCACTATCAAGCGACCGCTTCATTCCCGCGACAGCCGGCTAATGATTGAGGCGCTGAAATCTTTAGGTGCAGAAATAAATGAAGTCCCAGGAGAAGGTGCTTTCGGACCTGACTGGAAAGTCACACCTGGTGAACTCATTGGTTCAACAACCATTGAATGCGGTCTTGCCGGCACCGTGATGCGATTTATGCCTCCCGTCGCTTCTTTAGCTCTAGGACCCACAACTTTTGATGGTGATGAGGGTGCTCGCCGCCGCCCCATGTCTACGACTATTTCTTCACTTCAGGCATTAGGCGTGGATGTCGCAGATGAAGGTCGTGGCAGTCTGCCATTCACCGTTCATGGCACAGGAAACGTAACTGGTGGCGCACTGACCATCGATGCTTCGAGCTCAAGTCAGTTTGTTTCTGGACTATTGCTATCTGCAGCTCGCTTTGAACACGGACTTGATCTCACACACTCAGGTGAGCGTCTCCCAAGCCTTCCTCACATCGAGATGACCATCGAAGTGCTGCGCTCACGTGGTGTTGAAGTAGTGAGCCCCGAAGTTGGTCATTGGGTTGTCAAACCTGGTCCCATTTATGCAATCGACGTTCAGATTGAACCAGATCTTTCCAATGCCGCGCCATTTCTTGCTGCTGCAGTTGTTACCGGCGGTTCGGTCACCATTTCTGGGTGGCCAACTGAAACAACTCAAGTGGGCAATGACCTACTTGAGATCTTGCCTCTCTTTGGTGCGACCGTCTCTCGTGATAGTGACAAGGTGACTGTCACCGGTGAGCGTGATGAAGCAGGAAAGCCTATGGTTCACGGCATCATGCTTGATCTCACCACGGGCGGTGAACTAGCCCCTGCAATCGTGGCAATTGCTGCTCTGGCATCAACTCCAAGCACAATCACAGGGATTGGC
>JBEGUL010000008.1:0-15529 GCA_041178865.1 Actinomycetota bacterium
AACAAGTCCATCACCACAACCATGGCTGTGCTGGCATCGGTGTTCATCATTGGTCTCAACGCGGTTCTGCTCTGGATCACGTTCGTCGGATAGGCACAAGCAAAAGGACGCCAACTCCGAAGAGTTGACGCCCTGAAGCGTGTAGTGCAGAAGACTACTTGAGGATGACGGTTGCGCCAGCCTCGGTAAGAGCAGCCTTAGCCTTCTCTGCAGCGTCCTTGTTTGCGCCTTCGAGAACGGTTGCAGGTGCACCATCAACGAGTGCCTTAGCCTCACCCAGACCGAGGTTGGTGATGGTACGCACCTCCTTGATAACTGCAATCTTGTTTGCGCCAGCAGCCTCGAGAACGACGTCAAAAGAGTCCTTCTCTTCAGCAGCTTCAGCAGCTGCAGGTGCAGCGCCACCAGCGGCAGCAACAGCTACGGGAGCTGCTGCGGTGACCTCGAAGGTCTCCTCGAATGCCTTTACGAACTCGCTGAGCTCGATGAGCGAGAGCTCCTTGAAAGCCTCGATGAGCTGCTCAGTTGAGAGCTTTGCCATGATTTTCTCCTATTTATTGTTTCGTCTAAACCGGAACTAGTAAGTGACTAGTTGCCGGACTCTTGCTTTGCACGCAATGCGTCGACCGTGCGAACGGCCTTCGACAGAGGTGCGGTGAACAGGTATGCGGCACCGAAGAGAGAGGCCTTTGCAGCTCCGGCAAACTTTGCCAGGAGTACTTCGCGGGACTCGAGATCGGCGAGCTTTCCAACCTCAGCAGCGTCGAGAGGCTTACCGTCAAAGTAGCCGCCCTTCAAAATGAGCTGAGGGTTTGCCTTGGCAAAGGTACGCAGGGCCTTCGCAACAGCGACAGCGTCGCCGTGCACGAATGCGATAGCCGATGGGCCAGCAAGCTGGTCATCGAGACCAACGATGCCAGCCTTAGCGGCGGCAATCTTGGTCAGCGTGTTCTTTACCACGGCGTAAGTCGCGTGCTCACTGATGGACTTGCGCAGCTCCTTGAGCTGAGCAACAGTGAGGCCGCGGTACTCGGTGAGCAGAACTGCATTCGAACCTTCGAAGTAATTCGAAAGTTCGGAGAGCATTGCTTCCTTGTTCGCCATGGCGCTCCTTGTGGTTTCTCACACCCCACTTGTGTGGGGTGATTAGCCTCGGGCCGCTAAAACTAAAAAAGCTCCAGCGCAGGGCTGGAGCGAAAGAAAACACGCGAACATGATTATCACTTACAGGTTCCTGCGCGGGTTTTCGTCGAAACGAAACTTAGATTGGATGCTTACTTTCGAAAGCACACCAATAACCAGCGGTCTTTGGTTATCTTTAGGTTACGTGAGAAGCACTAGCTCTGGCAAATCGGTAGACTAGAGACTTCCCTCCCTGTTAGCGCTGATGCTCACATCGGATGCCCGTGAGACCGGCATCACAAAGTGAGTTTTGGCTTGTCACGAAGATTTGAGGCCTCGTGAACGCTGTTGTAACCCTGACCCCCGCTCCCGTGCTGGACCGCACCTACCTTGCCGAGGATCTCACTGTCGGCAAAGTGAACCGTGCCTACGAAGTCCACGAATACATGAGCGGTAAGGGCCTGAACGTAGCCCGCACTCTGCACCTGTCTAAGCACCCCGTCTCGGCTGTGCTTCCTATTGGCATGCAGGACCAATACCTTCTCTTCTCCACCCCGTTCCCCCAGATCTTGCGCATCATGCCCGTCCAGGGTCGTGTTCGCGTGAACACCACTGTGGTCGAGCGTGGCGGTCGCACCACCAACATCAACCAGCAGGCCATCCCCTTCACACAGGAAGACTGGCACAACGTCGTTGAGACCACCCTCGAGCAGGTCTCCGACATGAACGCTGACTGGCTTGTTGTGTCCGGCATGCACCCCAAGATGATCGACACCGGTCTCCCCATTGACCTCAGCGAACTGTTCTCTCGTGCACGTGAACTGGGTGCTCGTGTTGGCTTGGACACCTCTGGCCCTGAGCTCAAGCACTGGGGTCGCAGCGGTGAGGTCAACTTGATCAAGCCCAACGCGGATGAACTTGCTTCACTCGTGGGACACGAACTCAACACCTTGGGTGACGTGATCGATGCTGGTCGCGAGCTCATCTCGACCGGACTGGAAATTGCCCTGGTCAGCCTCGGCCCCGATGGCGCGATCGCCATCACCGCCGATGACGTTGTCTGGGCTTCTGCCGTCGCTCCTGAGGTCATCAACACCACAGGTGCCGGTGACGCATTCCTCGCTGGCTTCCTCAGCCAGGTAGTCAGCCCTGAAGCTTCTGCTGCAGGCCGCGAGGCAGGAACTCTTCCTGTTCTCAGCCCAGAAGCAGCATTGACCACGGGTTGTTCCTGGGGTGCTCTGGCAGTGTCCCTGCCCACCACCTTGATCAGCTCCTTCGGAGATGCACCCGAGGCTCGCCTGCGACAGGTTGATCCCGAGTATGCCCTCATGGAGAAGGCAACCGTTCGCTACTAAAGCGCACTTCTTGAACATGAGAAAGCCCCGCATTCGCGGGGCTTTCTTCGTTGCGTGAGGGTTATCAGGCTGCCGGCAGCGTGACGGTGAACATGGTCTTACCTGGTTCACTCGTGACAGTGACAGAACCCTGGTGGGCTTGCACGACTGCATTGACAATTGCGAGACCCAGTCCTGTGCTTCCTGTTGCACGGGTGCGAGAGGCATCCCCGCGGGTGAAGCGTTCAAACAGCTCCGGCATTTGTTCTTGAGGAATACCAGGACCGTTATCAATTACGCGCAAAAGAACGTTGTCATCTTGCTTTTCCAAGACAACTTGAACTGTGGAACCAGCTGGTGTGTGAACCCTGGCGTTCGCCAGCAGGTTCACCACAACCTGGTGCAGGCGAGCCTGATCACCAATTACTTCTAGTGGCTCCTCTGGCAGTTCCATATCCCAGGTGTGATCTGGACCGGCCGCGTGAGCATCGCTCACGGCGTCCACAATGATGCGAGAAAGATCAACAGGTGAGTGCTGTAGCTCACGGCCTTCATCTAGCCGTGCCAAGAGAAGAAGGTCCTCCACGAGACCTGTCATTCGGGTTGCTTCAGATTCAATTCGGGTCAGCGAGTGACGAACATCCTCAGGAAGTTCAGCACCACCACGACGGGTGAGTTCGGCATAGCCACGAATAGAGGCCAGCGGTGTGCGCAGCTCATGGCTGGCATCCGCAACAAAGCGGCGCACCTTTTCTTCGCTGGCCTGACGGGCAGCGAAAGCACGGCTGATGTGGCCGAGCATGTTGTTAAAGGCAGAGCCCACCCGGCCCACCTCAGTGCGAGGGTCCGTATCTTCTTCGTCGAGGCGCTCAGCCAGATTCACGTCACCTTTATCCAGTGGCATCTCTGCGACGCGGGTAGCTGAAGAGGCAACGCGGTCCAAGGGACGCAGTTCGAAACGAATGAGAAGGCGACCGGCAATAATCACCGCTCCGACACCAAAGGCAGTGACCAGCAAGATCACGGTGAGCAACTGTGCACTCGCTGCGTTGACTTCCGTCATGGGCAAAGCAATCACGAGCTTGGCATCCCCTGTGGTGTTCACGGCAATAGCTCGGTAGTCCTGATCATCGTTGACGCGAACAGTGCTGGGTTCGGGGCCAATCTTGACCGTGGTGAAGTCACTGATGTCGCCGACATCAACGAGGCGAACTTCGCCTCGTTCATTCAAGAATCCGGCGGTGGTGGACCCATTAGAGGCAATAACAGCAACGAGTGTTCCTGCAGCCTGTCCGGGAGCAAGGAGAGCGTTGTTGGGGCGATCATCATGATCGTCATCACCGTCATTGTGACCAGGACGCATCGGAATGCCGTCGGTGACCGCTTCCGTGGTGCGCAATACGGCGCTGTTGAGCTGACGATCTAAGCGGTCAACCAGGAACGAGCGCAGTGAGAACACACTCACCACACCAATCAGCGCAGAGGCCACGACCAACAACCCCGCCATCGTCACAGTGAGGCGACGACGTAGGGTCCAAGGTGCACGGGTGGTCTTTGACATTATTCAGCCGGCTTGATCATGTATCCCGCACCGCGCACGGTGTGCAGCATGGGTGAACCTTCAGCATCAATCTTCTTGCGCAGGTAGGAGATATAAATCTCCACGACCGAGCTCTTGCCACCGAAGTCGTAGTCCCAGACACGGTCCAGAATCTGGCTCTTGCTCACCACGCGGCGAGGATTACGCATGAGGTAGCGCAACAGTTCAAACTCGGTTGCGGTCAGCTCAATCAGGCGACCATTGCGGCGCACTTCGTGGCTGTCTTCATCCAGCTCAAGATCACCCACGGCCAGCACAGGGGATTCGTTGGCGTCTGCGGTCAATGTTGAGCGGCGAATGAGGCCGCGCAAACGTGCGACGACTTCTTCCAAGCTAAAGGGCTTGGTCACGTAATCATCGCCACCTGCGGTCAGTCCCGCAATGCGATCGTCGAGTGAGTCTTTAGCGGTCAAGAACAGCACAGGAACATCGTTGCCATCAGCACGCATGCGCTGTAAGACCTGCAGGCCATCAATGTCTGGAAGCATGATGTCGAGCACGACAGCGTCGGGACGGAAATCACGCGCCGTGGCGATGGCGGATGAGCCATCGGCGGCAGTCTTGATTTCCCAGCCTTCATATCGCAGGGCCATCTGGAGAAGGTCGGTCAGCGATGCTTCGTCGTCCACGACGAGCACGCGGATGGGCGAACCATCGGCACGGGTCAGGCGGACGGGAGTAGCGGCAGTTGTTTCGTTCACATACTGAGTATGACGAAGTTTCCTATGAGAATCCTATGAACTTCCCTAGAAACGCTATGAAAGCTTCGAGAGTGCCCGACTTCGGCGAGCGCACAGGGCGTTGTCCGCGGGAAGGGCCAGAATAGAGTTCGTGAGTTCAGCAGCTAATGTGGCACAAATGCCCGATACGAAGCCTCAGGCTGAACAACCCCATATTGCCTATCTTTCTCGCATGGTCACGGACGGTAGCGATGAGGCTGCCTGGCTTCGTGCCCGCTCGCGTGGCATCACGGCAACGGATGTGGCCAAGCTCAACAGCGTGAACGCTATTCCAACCGCAGCACTTGAAAAACTGCGTGGATCGAGCTTCACCGGCAATGTCTACACCGAACACGGCAAGACCCGTGAACCGGTCATTGCCGCATGGGTGCAGGAGAACTTTTCTATTCAGCCCAGCTCGGCGCTGTTCCACTCTGAAGCAGAATCTCGTCACCTGGCCACCCCTGACGGTATAGGCGTTGTGGAAGAGAAGCTGATTCTGGCGGAGATCAAGACCAGCCAAAAGCCCTTCGAGGGTGTTCCTGCCGGTTACCTGCGTCAGGTGTACTGGCAGCAATACGTCTTAGGTGCCGAGCGCACCTTGTTTGTGTGGGAACAGCACGTCAACTTTGTGCCTGTATCTGAGACACCTAAGCATTTGTGGATTGAGCGTGATGAGCGTGCCATCCGCGACCTGGTCTTCTTGGCTAATGGGCTCATTGGTGAGCTTCACCGCCTGACGAACTAATTCAGCAACAGAGATAAAGGAACGCACATGGCTCTTCCCGAGATTCCCATTCTTGAAGGCGACTATGTCCGTCTTGAGCCACTGAGCCATGAGCGTGCTGCAGAGCTTTCTGCTGCGAGTGAAGACGGCAAGATCCACGAGCTCTGGTACACCGCTGTGCCCAGCCCCGAGGGCATGAACGCGGAGATTGATCGCCGTCTCGGCCTCTATGGTCAAGGCAGCATGATGCCCTTTGCCACGATTGATGTTGCCACCAACACCGCCATTGGCATGACCACCTTCATGAACATGAAGCTGGAGAACCTCAAGGTAGAGATTGGCTCCACCTGGATGGCCAGCAGCTCCCAGGGCACGGCGATCAACCCAGAGGCCAAGCTCCTGATGCTCAGCTACGCCTTTGATGTCTTGGGCTGTAATGCAGTTGAACTACGCACCCACGAAAAGAACGAACAGTCCCGCGCTGCGATTGAAAAGCTTGGTGCCACACTAGATGGCCTTCTGCGCAACGACATGGTGATGGCTAATGGCACCATCAGAAACACTGCTGTCTACTCCATCACCAAAGACGAGTGGCCTGCCGTGCATGACGGACTTGTTGCCCGCCTCGATGATCTCGAGCAGGCAGAAGAGGCCTAAAGCTTCTAGCCTCGGTTGTATGAACCGAGAGCATCCACCAATGCAGCATTTGCTTCAGGGGAACCGATAGAGATGCGAATGCCGGTGCCACTGAAAGCACGGCCAATAATCCCACGGCTCATCAGGTGAGCTTGCAGAGCATCTGTTTCTGAACCAGCGGCAAGCCAGACAAAGTTGGCTTGCGACGCTGGGGCATCCCAGTCAGTGGTGGCGAGATAGGCCTCGAGCTTGTTGCGCTCCTCGAGCAAGACATCAATACGGGCCTGGAGTTCAGGCTCTGCAGCCAGAGACGCAACACCGGCAGCCTGAGCAATATCCGTCACGCCAAAGGGCAAGGCCACCTTAGCCAGGCCTTCCATCACCTCAGGACGAGCAACGGTGTATCCCAGACGAAGCGCAGCGAGGCCATAAGCCTTAGAGAAGGTGTGTAACACAGCCACGTTGGAAAACTCCTGGTAGAGCTCCAGTCCACGGGCTGCCTCAGGGTCGTTCTGGAAGTGAACATAAGCCTCGTCGATGACGACGAGGACATTCTTCGGGACCTGAGTAAGGAACTCACGCAGTTCGTCATGTCCCACGGCAGTTCCAGTGGGGTTATTGGGTGTGCAGACGAAGATGACCTTGGTCGCAGGAGTAATCGCAGCGAGCATGGCAGCAAGATCATGACGGTGATCAGCAGTGAGAGGAACTTCAACCGGAGTTGCCCCAGCACCACGAACAAGAATGGGATACGCCTCGAAGGAGCGCCAAGCATAGATAACTTCGTCACCATTACCGGCAAAGGCACGAATCAGCTGCCCAGCAACCTCCACAGAGCCGGTGCCAAAAGCAAGCTCTGATTCCTTCACGCCCAGTCGCTTGGCCAGTGCTGCAGTCAGCTCAGGAGCTGCCATGTTGGGGTAGCGGTGCATGGTGGAAGCAGCATCCGTGATGGCCTGAATCACCGAGGGAAGTGGCGGGTAGGGGTTCTCGTTCGAGGAGAGCTTATAAACCGGGCCATCCCAGCCATCCACAGTGGACTTCCCTGGCTTGTAGGCAGGGATGTTCTCGATGTGGGCGGGCTGCTTAATCACCCTTCAACGATACCGCTGAGAACGCTGAGGTTGAAGCAGAATGGGCCCCATCGGGGCCCATTCTGGGGATACTGCGTGAAACCTAGTTACAGGTACAGCGGTCAGCCTGAGCTACACCGTCAAGTGCCTGCTCGATGTGCTCGCCGCAACCGGTCCAGGTGGTCTTGCCGCATGAACCGCATTTGGCTGGACTACACATGTTTACCTCCGTGTTAGCGATGACCTCACGGTCAATCTGTATACCCCCTAGGGTATCCCACAATTGAAAAGATTGCGAGTTCTGAAACTGAGATTACCCTGAAACTTTGCCTACCCACACTCAGGAATTGTTAATCAGAGCTATACATCGAGATAGTGCTTTTTCACATCTAAGAGGAATACTCTAGGCATATGGGGACCTACAGATTAGAAGAACTCAATGCCAGCAACATCGTTGCGGCCAACTCTCTCACGCTCAAGCGCGGCCAGGAGCAGTTCATTGCTCCCCCGTCGTATTCCATCTCTGAAGCGTATGTCAACCCCACCACCGCCTGGCCCCGCGTTGTTGTGGACGGTGACACCGTGGTTGGTTTCATCCGCGGCAACTTTGATCCAGAGAACCTCAACGAAGAATTACGAAGCTGCCTCTGGCGCATCCACGTCTCTGCTGACTACCAGGGCAAGGGCGTGGGTAAGTTTGCCGTTGCCGCGTTGGCAGATGAAGCACGCTCGCGTGGCAACAAGCGACTGACCGTGTTGTGGGAAAAGGGCGATGACGGCCCAGAGGCATTCTTCTTGCGCGTGGGCTTCGTGGCAGTGGGCACCACCGCCTATGGCGAAGTCATCGGCGAGATTACTCTCTAAGGCTTAAAACAAGAAAGGGACCCAGGTAACTGGGTCCCTTTCTTTGTGTCTTGAGTTGCTAGCGCAGACGCACTGACAAGCAGGTGACGCAGCCTTCGAGCTTCTCAAACTCTGAGATGTCCACGGTGATCACGCGGTATCCGAGTTCACGGAAAAGCTCTGCTGACTTCGGAGCTGATGAGGACATCAGCACGGTGTCAGGAGCGAGAACGACTACGGCGGTGCCGTGTGCTTCGGGCACGGGCAAGAAGCGGTCAAAGATGCCCTGGTCATCCACCAGTGGTGGGTAACCAATGACGGTGCCATCTGGAAGTGCGGTTACTGCAGTCTTGAGGTGGAGTGCCTTAGTCACAGGAACAGCAATCACGGTGTAGCCCTGCTTGGCAGCGATGGCGCGCAGCTGACGAATACCTTCACCGTTGGTGCGACCACCACGGCCAACATAAACGGTCTTGCCCACCTTGAGCACGTCACCACCATCGAGAGCACCGGGGCTCACGATGCGGTCAATCTCGACACCGAGGTCGCGGAGCGTCGCCTCGGTGGCTTCGATCTCAGGCTTGCGGCTGTCAGCGCCAGGGTTGGTAATAACAGCAAGCTTGCCCAGCATGACAACAGTGTCTTCGATGAAGACGCTGTCAGCCAGGTCATCACGAGGCTCAACTTCCACGGTCATCCAGCCAGCAGCATTGAGGGCAGCAACATAGCCATCCCACTGCTGGTCAGCGAGTTCAAGGTCAACCTTCTTGCGCTTGATGTGGGTGACGAGACCATCAGCAAGGGTTGAAGCAGGTGCGCGCACGAGAGCAATCTTGGTGGGTGCAGTTTGTGCACCGCGGGCAATCACTGAGCGCCAAATAGCTGTTCCCGCGGTCACGGTCGCAATTGTGCCGGCGACAACGAAGATGAGGTTCACACTCAACAGCGACTGGAAGACTCCAACGAGAACGTCAGGCGTCAAGCCTGCGCCCTGCGCAGCTGCCTGAACGAACATGCCCAAGATGGCAGATACTGCGGCGGAGACAAGGCCCACGATCCAGGCGTAACGACGCTTGGCCAGGAAGCCCAGCACACCGCCGATCAGCACGAGGAAGAAGAAGATGGTGCTCGCACCGATGAAGAACGAGCCAGCCTGCCACAGGATTGCTTCTTCAAAATTGTTGCCAATGAAGAAGGCCAGGCCGGTGGCATTCTGCGTGATCACTGCAGCAGTGACCGCAGCAAGTGCAGCGGCGATGAGACGACGGGGAGTGAACATTTATTTATCCTTTAGTGGAAGAAGTGGCGTTCGCCGGTGAAATACATAGTAACTCCAGCCTTCTGAGCAGCAGCGATGACTTCTTCATCACGCACTGACCCTCCTGGCTGAACAACTGCCTTGATACCGGCAGCAAGGAGAACTTCGAGACCGTCTGCGAAGGGGAAGAACGCATCGGAAGCAGCAACGGAGCCCGCAGCGCGGTCTCCCGCTCGGTTGACCGCGAGGTGGCAGGAGTCAACTCGGTTGACCTGCCCCATTCCCACACCCACAGATGCACCGTTGTGGGCAAGCAGGATGGCGTTGGACTTCACCGAACGGCAAGCCTTCCATGCGAACTCAAGGTCAACAAGTGTTTCTTCGTCTGCGGCGTCACCGGAGACGAGCTGCCAGTCGTTGATGAGTTCACCCACGGTTGCGCTGGTGTCAAAAAGGTCAGCGTCTTGAACCAGGAAGCCACCAGAGATCTGACGGATCTCCTGGTCTTCACGACCAAAGTTCTCTGGCAGCTGGAGTAGACGCAGGTTCTTCTTGGTCTTGAGCAGTGTCAGAGCATCGGGTTCGAAGCCGGGAGCAACGAGCACCTCTGTGAAGACTTCGCTGACCTGTTCTGCCATCTTGAGCGTGACGGGACGGTTAGCCGCAATCACACCACCGAAAGCAGACACGGGGTCGCACTCGTGGGCGAGACGGTGTGCAGAAGCAATCTGGTCCACTGCCTTGTCCCGGCCCACAGCAATGCCACACGGGTTCGCGTGCTTGATAATTGCCACAGCAGGGTTGATGAAGTCGTAAGCGGCGCGAACAGCAGCGTCAGCGTCGACGAAGTTGTTGTACGACATTTCCTTACCGCCAAGGAGTGTGGACTGAGCAATGCCATGACCACCCTGCTCGAGATACAAAGCCGCTTCCTGGTGCGAGTTCTCGCCGTAACGCAGGATGGATGCGCGCTGTGCGGAGACGGCGTAGGTGTCAGGGAACTTCTCGTCACGAACAAACCACGAAGACACTGCTGCGTCATACGCCGCGGTGTGAGCAAATGCTTCAGCAGCCAGTGAGCGACGCTGTTCCAGCGAGGTTCCGCCGTTAGCCACGGCAGTGATGATCTCTGGGTAACGCGTGGGGGAAACCACGATTGCCACGTTGGGGTGGTTCTTGGCCGAAGCGCGAACCATGGCCGGGCCGCCAATATCAATCTGCTCAATCACATCTGCATCTGCAGCTCCGGAAGCCACCGTTTCACGGAAGGGGTAAAGGTTCACCACAACGAGGTCAAAGGCCTTGATGCCCAGCTCGTCGAGCTGGTCTGCGTGTGCCTGAAGGCGAAGGTCAGCGAGAATACCTGCGTGCACCGAAGGGTGAAGGGTCTTCACGCGGCCGTCCAAAGATTCCGGGAAGCCGGTAACTTCGCTGACGTCCAAGACAGCGTGACCTGCGTCACGAATGGTCTGTGCGGTGGAACCAGTGGAGACCAGCTCAACACCAGCAGCACTCAGCGCACCAGCAAGTTCAAGTAGGCCGGTCTTGTCGCTGACGGAGATGAGGGCGCGACGAATGGGAACCACGTCGCGGTGGTTATACAGGCTGGGGTCGTGTGAGGGGCCGCTCATGAGCGTGCTAACTCCTGGAGGTTGACGTGGGCGTGGGCGATATTGCGAACAGTGTGAACAATGAGTTCACGCTCGACAATCTTGATGCGCTCGTGCAGAGAAGCTTCAGTGTCATCAGCAGTGATGTCCACCTTCACTTGCTCAATCACGGGGCCAGTGTCGACGCCCTCGTCGACAATGTGAACCGTTGCACCGGTAACCGTTGCCCCGTCTGCCAGGGCGTCACGCACAGCGTGTGCGCCCGGGTAGAGAGGCAACAATGCGGGGTGCATGTTGATGAGGTTGGGAGAAAGAGCAGCAACCACGTTGGCCGGCAGGATGCGCATAAATCCAGCACACAGCACCAGGTCAGGTGAGTAGGTTGAGATCTCCGCAAGCAGTGCTTCGCCCCAGCCTTCGCGGTTGGCATAGTCAGCTGGTGAGACCACGAATGTGGGAACACCATATTCCTGGGCGTGTGCCAGGCCAGAAGCCTGATTATCCGCGCCGACTGCAACAATCTGTGCGGGGAAAGAGTCGTCGTTCGTAGCCTCCAGAAGGGCACGAAGATTTGAGCCCGATCCAGAGATCAGGACGACGAGTTTCAGCACCCCTCAAGCCTACCGGCTAGAACTGGGGCTATTTTCTGAAGTTTTGGGGGCAGCAGAAGTGCCAGAACGGCTAGGAGAACGAGAGCCTGCATACATTCCCAGCGAAGCTGCAATGAGGAACTCCACTGCTGCCACTGCCGCGGTGCGCAGAGGTGCTGGTCCCACATCAATGAGGCGACCAGGACCGGCAGCTCCGCCGCTGGCCCAGGCCATAAATCCAATGAGAAGTCCGCCCACAATGGCGATACCCAGAACAGTAAAGAACAGCCAACGGAAAGATATCCCTGCACCCAGTGCACGAACCAAACTGGGACGGATCACGAACGCAGACACAAAGCCCGCAATGACAGGAACAAGGATTCCTAAGAAACCAAAAGTTAAGTTTCCAGTTGGCATGGCGCCCAAGATGGGCAAGGCAGGAACAAGCCCTAGGTCGGTTCCCATGGGAGAAACCAATGAACCCGTACCAATGGAGAAGCCCGTGCCAACAAACCAAGATGCCACCCACATAACGAAGTTCGGCATAAAGAGCAGCTGAGCAGCCGTGAGAATCAGGCTTCCGCCAACACCACCTTGCAGGCCTTCATACAAACCCAAGATGGTGGAGAAGTTCGCAATCAACAGAACAGAGAGAACGACAGCAGAAACACCAACCATCATCGCAGCAGCGGCTAAGCCGCCGCGAAGCGATGATGCCAGGACAGCGCGGACCTGGCTAGGAAGGCCGAAAGCCCAGGCAGACAAACGTTTCTGAACTCGTTCTGCACGACCACCCGAGTGACCAATCTCACCACGAGCACCAATGAACAATCCCACGCCAAAGATGGCGGTGGGGAACGACAGTGCCATCCACAACGTAGGCAGGGCATTGGCGTTCAGAGAAGAAAGAGCAATCAGCACCGTCAGGCCACCGAAGGTGCTGATAGCCGCCACGGGGCCAATAAACCTGGCTCCGGACTCCAATGACTTCCGGCCCAAACGAACACCCAACAGGATGGTCAGCAGAGAGAAGAACAGCGGAGCAATAGAAATCAAGAAGGGCTTCTCCGCACCAGGCAGAGCAACGTTTGCTGCCAGGACAGGATCAAGGGTGACCGTGAGGTCAACACCGTGGCCAACCAACCAGATGTCAGCAGAAGCTCGATAGAACACGTCCCAGCCAACGCCGGTGTCCAACTGGACAGCCCACATCAAGCTCAGAGGGATGAGGGAAATACCCAAACCAATACCCACTGCCAGGAGAGACTCCAGGGCAGCAAGCAGTGCAATAAGGGTGCGGTTCACCCCTTGATGCTATGACTTTTTGGCTGTTGGCTTCTTCGCGACAGGCTTAGTTGAGCCAGTTACGCTCTTCTTCATCACTGGCTTCTTGGCAGGAGCCTTCTTTACTGGAGCCTTCTTCACTGGAGGTTGAGCGGCAGTGGTCTTGGCAGGAGCTGTAGCGGCGGGGGCCGCAGCTGGCTTTGCAGCCACCTTCACAACAGGGCGCTGCAGAACTTCATATGCGAACAACAGAACTAGGCCTGCAATGGTCCAGCCAACGACGTCACCGGCGGTGAGGGGAACAATTGCGCTAAGGATCAGTGCAATGCCACCGATAATGACCACACGGGCAACAATGCGGTACTGGTGCATCACTACGGAGGACTGAGCAAAGACCTTGTCTTCAGGGTCAACGGTCTTGCGCAGAGCGTTGATCTGCTTGTTAGCGAAAGCGCGGAACTTGTCTGCGCTTTCGCTGCGACCAAATGCCCACCCAGCGATGATGGCAACGATCGAAGCCAGTCCCAGCGCAATAACTACGTTGAGCACGAAGGAGACAAGCGCGTCATAGACAGCGCCCACAATCGCGGAGTAGCTGGGGTCAATCACCGTGGTGGCCACGATGCGGCCAGTGGTGAAGACAAAGGCAAGCAGAGCCATCAATGCCAGCATGACGCTACCGGTGGCAGCAAGTGCACGGGGGCGACGACGTGCGGCAGCAATACCCACCACGAACAGGGCTGCAACAACCCAGGGAAGCCAGGTTCCTACGCCCACACCAACCTGGTAGATCACACGAGCTGCAGCGAGCTCAGGAACTTTACCAATGGTGATGTCGGTGTTGACCTCAGGAATTGCGGTGGCAAAGCCCACGCCCTGAGCAACAAGTTCCTTCTTGATTTCGACAATGATGGGCTTCAAGGGAAGGGTCAGCGTGCCATCGTTGGCAAGCTTGATCACGGAGTCAGGGTTACCAGAAAGCAGGGCAACTGCTTGTTCCTGGGTGAGGGTCAGGGTCTTGTCCCAGGCCTTGGCGAATGCGTCTGACTTGACCACGTCAGTAACGAGGGTCTGAACCATGGACTCAATGCCACTGGCAGCGGGCGCTGCCAGAAGACCAAGGGCCTTCTGTGCGGATTCTGGAAGGTCGAGGGCAGAGCCAAGACCAGTGAAGAGGGACTCGGTCACACCCTTGATGTCGACCTGCTCATCCACGATGGTGGTGATCTCGGTGATGATGGTCTCTTGAACCGCAGGGTTCTTAGCCAGAGGAGACAGTGTGGAGACAAAGCGCTGGGTGTTCGTGACCTCGCTGGTAGCCCAGTGCGTCACGATGGCAGCGGGTGTTAGCGCAACGGCCAAGATCAAAGCAATGGCAGAGAGCCATGAGCGGCCGGCGGTTTTCTTCACAGCTGTAGACATGAGTGTTTCCCCTAGAAATAGAACGTGTTCCTAGTCTGCCAGCTGGATGGGGATTATTCCCTCTAGCTGGCAGAGGAACACCTCAGGCTTAAACGAACTCGGCGCTCCCCTTCAAGGGAAGCGCCGAGTGTGCAGAACCTTCTGTTTAGAGGTTTGCCATGATTTCACGCATCAGACGAGCAGCCTCGGAAGGAGTCTTTCCTACCTTGACGCCGGCAGCCTCGAGGGCTTCCTTCTTTGCCTGTGCGGTTCCAGCGGAACCAGAAACGATTGCACCTGCGTGACCCATGGTCTTACCCTCGGGAGCAGTGAAGCCAGCTACGTAACCAACAACGGGCTTGGTCACGTTCGCCTTGATGAAGTCTGCAGCGCGCTCTTCAGCGTCACCACCGATTTCACCGATCATGACGATGGCCTTGGTCTCGGGGTCAGCCTCGAATGCAGCGAGTGCATCGATGTGAGTGGTGCCGATGATGGGGTCTCCACCAATACCGATTGCGGTCGAGAAGCCCAAGTCACGAAGCTCAAACATCATCTGGTAGGTCAGGGTTCCAGACTTGGAAACCAGACCGATGGGGCCCTTGCCGGTGATGTTCGCAGGGGTAATTCCTACGAGTGCCTCACCAGGGGTGATGATGCCGGGGCAGTTAGGACCAATGATGCGCGTCTTCGCACCCTTCTCCTTGGCGTATGCCCAGAACTCAGCAGAGTCCTGAACGGGAACGCCCTCGGTGATGATGACGAGCAGAGGAATCTCTGCGTCGATTGCTTCGACAACTGCATCCTTGGTGAATGCAGGAGGAACGAATGCGATCGAGACGTCAGCACCGGTTGCGGCCATTGCTTCTGCAACGGTGGCGAACACGGGAAGCTCAACGTCACCGTGAGACACAGTGGTGCCGGCCTTGCGAGCGTTCACACCACCGACGATCTGGGTGCCAGCTGCGAGCATACGAGCGGTGTGCTTGGAGCCCTCACCACCGGTGATGCCCTGCACGATGACCTTGGAGTCTTTGTTCAGAAAGATTGACATGTCTTTTCTTTTCCTTGATTCTTCGTGCCGGACTTAGCGGGCAGCCAATTCGGCAGCCTTGTCGGCGCCGTCATCCATGCTGTCTGCGAGGGTTACGAGTGGGTGGTTAGCCTCGGCGAGGATACGACGACCCTCGTCGACGTTGTTGCCGTCAAGGCGAACAACGAGAGGCTTGTTTGCAGCGGAACCGAGGGTTGCCAGTGCCTGGACGATACCGTTCGCCACTGCGTCACAGGCGGTGATACCGCCGAAGACGTTGACGAAGACGCTCTTGACCT
>JBEGUL010000009.1:0-35469 GCA_041178865.1 Actinomycetota bacterium
TTTTCTCTTGAACACTGTGGCTCGCGAGATGAATAGCCAGGCAGATGGGCTTTTGAGGCAAAAGTTTGGGATTACCTATAGCCAGTTCTTCTTCCTCATGATCACCTCAGAGCATCCGTCAATTGATGTGACAAGACTTGCTGATGAACTTGGTGTCACCAAAGGTGCTGTGAGTAAAAGAGTGTCCTGGTTTGTTGAGCGCGGGTTCGCCACAGCAGAGCACCCCCCAGACGATTCGAAGCGAATCGAAATATCTCTCACAAAACAGGGTAAACAACTGGCAGACAAGGCTGGAAATTATCTCGACCAAACGTTTATGTCGACAATTTCGCAGGACCACGAAAGCGACTATGGGGTCCTCAGCACCGAACTCGCGAAAATCTTAGATGCGCTGATTCAGCGCAGATCTGGTTGAGCAACATCCCCTCAGATGAATTAATGAGTGCCTCTCACCACGGCTTTGGTCGATCCCAATCAACGGTTGCATCAGTTGGCTTAACTCCTAATTCACTGCCGCCTGCACGAACACAGATGAACCGGAGCTGATCTGGGCTGTTAGGCAGACAGCGGTATGTGCGCATGATGTGCTGGCCTACTTTGACCACAGTTCCGGGACCCACCTCGATGACCTCGTCATCGAGGCCCATCTGGCCACGTCCAGTCAGAAAGATGTAAACCTCTTCTACTTCGGCATGATCATGCCAATAGGCATCTTCTTGACCTGGAATGAGGGCATTGACAGTGAGACCGATGTATTGGTTATCGAATTCATGATCGACAACTCGGCGACCTTCACGAGTGTTGTGTTCACTCCACCCACCCGTGTGGTCACGCCACTGTTCGAGGGCTCCCACATTGACTACTTCGTATTTACCCACGTCACCACGTCCTTTTGTGAAGATTACTTCTTGAGTGAAATGTACTCCCCCACAGGAAGATGTATCTCGACAACTCAGTGGACGGTCAAGCTAGTGTTTCTGCATGAGTAAATCCCTTTTGGTGAATCTTCCGATTGAAAACCTCACGCGTTCAGTTGAGTTCTTCAGTGAGCTGGGGTTCACCTTTAACTCTCAGTTCACTGATGAGCAGTCCACCTGCATGATCATCAATGACAACATCATGATCATGCTGTTGGAGACCGAGAAGTTCCAGAGTTTCATCAAGAAACCCATCGCTTCTCGTGAGGCCACTGAAGCAATTCTTGCTCTGTCATGTGAGTCAGCTGAAGAGGTGCGCACCCTGTGTGAGAAAGCCTTTGAACGTGGCGCTGTCCGCTTGAACGATCCCGAAGACCACGGTTTCATGTTGAGCTGGGGTTTTGAAGACCTCGACGGTCACCTCTGGGATGTCTTCTGGATGGATCCAGCACAAGGACTTTAAGCCCGAGAGCACTGAAATGTCTTGGTGTAACACTTAGGTAAAAGTGTTACACTTTCAGCATGCCGACAGCACGCCAACGTCACATGATTACGGAGACCGAGGAACTCACTCGCGCTCTCGACGCCGCTGCTGCTCTCTGGCCAGCTGATAAGGACAAGCGTGCTGAGTTGCTCCGCCACATCATCGATCAAGGGGTTGGTGTCGTGGAATCACTTGCAGAGAAAAAGGCAGAGAAGCGTCATGCTGCAATTCATGCTGTAGCTGGCTCTATGAACGGAATCTGGCCAACCAATTGGCGGGAGCAGCTTCGTGAAGAGTGGCCTGAGTGATTGTCCTCGACGCCAATGTACTGATCGCGGCCTTCGATGGCTCAGATCTGCACCACGAGTGGGCCATTTCGTTCCTGAGGGACACAGTTTCAGAAGAACTGATGATCTCCACTCTCACGTATGCCGAGATACTCGTTGCGCCTATTCGCGCTGAACGCCTGAAGGATTTCAGGAAGGGTATCGATTCTTTAGGTTTCAGCATCGATGGCATTGCCTCAGCAGATGCCCCAGAAATCGCCAGGCTCCGCGCGGAAACTGGGCTCAAGATGCCTGATGTGATTGTTCTTCACGCAGCACTCAAACATGACGCTTCACTTGCTACTGCTGACGCTGTTCTCTCACGAAAAGCAGCAGCTCTCGGCATCGCAGTATTTTCTCCCACAATCTAATTCGGATACACGGCAGTCGTATCTGTGAGAGGGTACTTTTATGCCAACTCCCGTCGATTTTGTCACCGTCTCCACCGCAGGACTTGAGTCCTCCCCCTGGGCAGATGCCCTAGCGGGTCTTCGTGCAAACGAAGCTCGCTACTTCAAGAACAAGTACGACCTCGTCTTTGAAACTACTCCCGCTACTGAAGCCCCTGAGTTGGTTGACTATGTGGCTAAGGTTCTGCTTGAACGCGACATCGTGGTTTCCTCGAAGCCCCTCGAGGTCACCGAGATGATGATCGAGGCCGCAGAGGGTCTCACGCGATGGACCTACGTGTTCTATGAAAGTGGCCTGGCTATCAACGTTCTCTACACCGTCAATGACAACAAGAAACGTGCTGTGGGCTTCAAGCTCTCAGATGGCATGGAGATTCCTGAAGAGCTGAGCAAGTTTAAGTTTGCGCGAATGAAGTCGAAGCTTGCGGGCACTATTCGTGGCAGCTACTTCGTGGTCAAGGGCGAGTACTAACTAGCCCCTCCCTCAACTACTTCCAGGGTGCTGGACTTTCTTCATCTCTGGTTGCGTCATCAGGGAAGTGCGTGAGCTCCTGCGCTCCAGCGCGAATACAAAGCCAACGCAGTTCTCCTTCACTTTCGGGAACTGCTCGCCATGTTCGCCACACACCAGGGCTGACCCTCACCACTGAGCCGGCGGTGACATCGACAATCTCGTCGTCTAAACCCATTTGACCTGAACCCGCGAGAAAGACATACAGCTCTTCAACCTCTGAATGGGTGTGCCAATAATCAGCTTGCTCCCCAGGAACATATGCGTTGGCTGTCAGTCCGATGAATTGATTCTTCAATTCGTGATCAACCACCCTCCGGCCTTCTCGGGAAGACTCCGGACGAAAGCCACCAAAGTGTTCGCGCCAGAGTTCAGGGGCACCAATTTCTGTGATCTCGTATCCGCTCATGTGTTCACGTTATCAAGCTGAATCACCCAGTAAAAGAGAAGGGCACTGGATTTCTCCAGTGCCCGTCTTACTTGTTTTGTTGACTATGCAGTCAGGTCGAAACGATCTGCGTTCATGACCTTGGTCCATGCAGCAACGAAGTCGTTCACGAACTTGTCGCTGGCGTCATCCTGGGCGTAAACCTCAGAGTAGGCGCGGAGGATGGAGTTCGAACCAAACACTAGGTCAACTCGTGATGCGGTGAACTTCACCTGACCGTTGTTACGGTCACGCATGTTGTAGAGGTTGCTGCCGGCAGGCTCCCAGACATAGTTCATGTCGGTCAGGTTGACGAAGAAGTCATTTGTCAGCTGGCCTTCACGCTCGGTCAGGACACCCAGCTTGGATCCGCCGTGGTTGGTTCCCAAGACACGCATGCCACCAACCAGCACGGTCATCTCAGGAGCGGTGAGGCCCATGAGCTGAGTGCGGTCAAGCATAAGTTCTTCAGCACTGACGGTGTAGTCCTTCTTGAGCCAGTTACGGTAACCATCGTGGATGGGCTCGAGTGGCTCGAAGGATTCAGCGTCGGTGTGATCCTGGGTTGCGTCACCGCGACCAGGAGCAAAAGGAACGGTGACGTTGTGGCCTGCTGCCTTGGCTGCCTGCTCAACACCGAGGTTTCCAGCAAGAACAATCACGTCAGCAACGCTGGCGCCAGTCTCAGCTGCGATGGGTTCGAGTACAGAAAGAACACGTGCCAAACGCTCTGGTTCGTTGCCTTCCCAGTTCTTCTGAGGCTCTAGGCGAATGCGTGCACCGTTAGCACCACCACGCAGGTCGGAGCCACGGAAGGTGCGAGCAGAATCCCATGCAGTGGAGACCATGTCCGAGATAGACAGGACAGCAGCCGCAATCTTCGCCTTCACAGCGTCAACGTCATAGGTGGCGTTACCTGCAGGTACGGGGTCCTGCCAAATGAGGTCTTCTGCAGGAACTTCTGGGCCCACGTAACGAACCTTGGGTCCCATGTCACGGTGAGTGAGCTTGAACCACGCACGAGCGAATACGTCAGAGAAGTAAGCAGGGTCGTTATAGAAGCGCTCAGAGATAACGCGGTAGGCGGGATCCTTGATCATGGCCATGTCTGCGTCAGTCATCATCGGCATCAGGCGGATCGAAGGATCCTCAACATCTACAGGCTTGTCTTCTTCCTTGATGTTGACGGGGTGGTAAATCTGAGCACCAGCTGGTGAGTGAGTGAGCTCCCAGTCATACGTGAACAGGAGGTAGAAGTAACCGTTGTCCCACTTAGTGGGGTTAGTGGTCCAGGCACCTTCAATACCGGAGCTGACAGTGTCGCGTCCCACGCCACGGGTGGTGTGGTTCATCCAACCGAGACCCTGTTCGTTGACGTCTGCGCCTTCGGGGGCAGGACCTAGGTTTGCAGCATCACCGTTACCGTGTGCCTTACCGACCGTGTGACCACCGGCGGTGAGGGCAACAGTTTCTTCATCGTTCATTGCCATGCGGGCAAAGGTTTCACGAATCTGCTGAGCAGTCTTAAGAGGGTCAGGGTTTCCGTTGACACCCTCGGGGTTCACATAAATCAGACCCATCTGAACAGCAGCCAGAGGGTTTTCCATGGTGGAGGGGTCTTCGAGGTTGCCGTAGCGAGAGTCAGAAGGCGCAAGCCATTCCTTTTCCGAACCCCAGTAAACATCGAGCTCGGGGTGCCAAATGTCTTCACGGCCGAAACCGAAGCCGAAGGTCTTCAGGCCCATGGACTCGTATGCAACGTTTCCAGCAAGGATAAAGAGGTCAGCCCAGCTGAGCTTGTTACCATACTTGCGCTTGATGGGCCAGAGCAGACGACGTGCCTTGTCCAGGTTGACGTTGTCAGGCCATGAGTTCAGGGGCGCGAAGCGGAAGTTACCGCTACCTGCACCACCACGACCATCTGCCGTGCGGTAAGAACCAGCGGAGTGCCATGCCATACGGATCATGAGTCCGCCGTAGTGACCCCAGTCTGCAGGCCACCATGACTGGCTGTCTGTCATGAGGGCAGTGAGGTCCTTCTTGAGTGCAGCAACGTCAAGCTTCTTGACCTCGGCACGGTAATCAAAACCTGCACCAAGTGGGTTCGTCTTCGAATCCTGCTGGTGAAGGATGTCTAGGTTGAGGGCGTTAGGCCACCAGTCCATGTTCGACTTGCCGGTGGTTGTCTGTGCTCCGTGAATGACGGGGCATTTTCCTGCGGTGTCCACAATTTCTCCTTTGACGTAATGTTTTTCCAGCACAAACTGGCATCACTCGCGTAGTCACAAACTACCAAAGAAGAGTGTCTGAAATACAGATTCTTATCAGGCTTCTCTCAGGGTGAACACTGAATTGCAGACAGAAACCCTCTCCACGCAGAAGAACTATTTTGCTGAGTACTCAGCCAGTGAAAATCTTGAAGAGTCTGCGCGCTAGTCCGCTTGAAGAAAGAGCATGTATTGCCCGCCACCAGAGGTGATCTGGGTAGAGACCTTGAGCTCAGGCGCGTAACGGGAGAGGCGGTCAAGCAGCCACTCAGATGCCTGGTCAGCATCTTCTTGGCTGGGACAACGAGCAATCACTTCTCGGCCCCCCTTACGCTCCAAGCGGTCTACCGTTGCCACGATCGGCGAGGGATCGACGACAAGAAGTTCAGGAGACCACGCCACCACAGGAGGCTTCTTGCCCTTCATAGTGTTGCAGTCACGGTGAGCTAAACGCTCAACCGTGACAACGTTTTTCTTGGACTTGGCAACGGAGTAGCTGTCCACGCTGGGACCGCGGTCAGAGTTGACGGAGGCATCAGGGTCCACTGCTGAGTCACACAACCAGCAGATCCAGTTATCGCGGTCGCCTACTTCGTTTAAATCACTCATATATTCAGGCTACGCGATGACAGCATTTTCAGGGCGCCCTCAGCCCCAGGCGATAAACTCACACCATCCCTCCCTCCAGAACAGACAGCACGACCATGAGCGAATATCCGATTGATCATCTCAGTGACGAAGAGTCCTGGGAGATTATCCAGGCCAACCAGATCGGCCGGATTGCGAGCGCCCGCGAGGGCGCCCCGGACATCTACCCGGTGACCTATGTGGTGCACAACTGGAAGATCTACTTCCGCACAGGTGCTGAATCACGGTTACGTAAAGAAACAGATGGCCGACTCGTGGCTTTTGAGTCAGGTTCACAAGTGATGCATCAGTTCTCCAGCACAGTTGCCCTTGGAGTAGTGAAAACACTCACCAGCGAACAGGCAGCGAAAGTACTCGATCAGTTACCTATCGTGGAGTTTGCCCCAGATAGCGACTACGTCTGGATGGAATTGGACCCCAGTGAAGTGCGTGGGCGGCGTCTCAACGTTCTTGACTAAGGAACGTTATCGAAAGAAAGGACCCCTCAGGCCCTTTCTTCGAAACACAACTGTTTTCTTTAGAAAACCATGTAGCTGGCAAGAATCAACAGCAAGAGGGTGAGCACAGCACTGGGGATTGCCCCCTTGATGTCGTTGTTACGAACGTGCCAGATGACGGCACCCACCATGAGCACTGCAAGGCAAATAGCGGCGGTGAGCTGAAGGATGCCCAGACCCACAAGTCCGGGAAGAATCAAGCCAACGCCACCGAGCAGTTCAGCCCAGCCAATGAGCTTGACGTTGCGGGGGCTGAAGTCTTTGACCCAGGCCATCTTGGGTGCAAGCTTCTCAACTGGCTGGAACGCCTTGGTTGAACCAGCAAAGACAAAAAGAACTGCGAGAAGCAAGTCGATGATGGAAAGGACGATAGCCATAATTTTTCTCCTGTAGAACATGGAGAAAAAGCTTTCTCCCCCTTCCTCAATCTTAAGGGGTGCACGGTTCGGCTCAGGACGAGGTTTCCCGATCACGCTAGTGGCACACAATAGGGATTCCAGTAGATTGAAGCCATGCGTTTACATGTGGCCAACCACCCCCTGATTACTCACAAACTGACGGTGTTGCGAGACAAAAACACTCCCTCTTCGGTGTTCCGTTCCCTGGCTACCGAGCTCGTGACTTTGTTGGCATATGAGGCCACCCGTGATGTGCGCGTGGAAGAGGTCACGATTGAGACCCCCGTCACCACAACCCAGGGCGTCATGCTGAGTCAGCCACGACCTTTGGTCGTGCCCATTCTTCGTGCCGGCCTGGGAATGCTCGATGGAATGGTGACTTTGGTCCCTTCCGCTGAGGTTGGTTTCTTAGGGATGGTGCGCGATGAAGAAACACTTCAGCCCAGCACCTATGCAGAGCGTTTGCCAGATGACCTCACCGGTCGTCAGTGCTTCGTCCTCGACCCCATGCTGGCAACTGGTGGTTCACTGATTGCTGCGATTGATTTCTTGTTCAAACGCGGGGCAACAGACGTGACCTGCGTGTGTCTGCTCGGTTCACCAGAGGGTGTTGCAGCCGTCGAAGCAGCCACCGAAGGCGCCAATGTCACCCTCGTTTTGGGGGCATTAGATGAGCGTCTCAACGAACACGGATATATCGTTCCCGGCCTGGGTGATGCCGGTGACCGTCTTTATGGAACGGTCTAAAGCCTTTTAAATCAGGCTTTTGGTGTGCCAAACGGTCTTCACCTCGGTGAAGGCCGTAATCCTGTTCAGCGATGATGCAGGAATGCCCTCCACAGGAGCGAGCGTGCGCATCAGGGTTTCAGCTGCAGCAATCTGAAGCGAAGCCCAATCAAGTGATCCAGCGCCTGCAAGATCCAGAGCGTTGATATCTGCGTGAGATGCCATCCACGGAGCCAGCTCTGCTGGGCTACCGGAAATAACATTCACCACTCCGCCGGGAACATCACTGGTGGCCATCACTTCAGCAAAGCTGATGGCGGTGAGCGGTGCATCTTCGCGGGGAACAACCACCACCGTGTTTCCTGAGACCAGGATCGGTGCAATGGTGGCAACAAGTCCCAGCAAAGAACCAGAAGTCTGTGGCGCAATGGCACCAACAACACCAGTGGGCTCTGGAACAGAGAGGTTGAAGTAGGGGCCGGAGACTGGGTTGGCCTGACCTGCAACCTGGGTGTATTTGTCTGCCCAGCCGGCGTACCAAATCCAGGTGTCGATGGCGGTATCAACTTGAGTTTCAGCTTCCTTTGCGGAAGCTCCTTCCACCAGCATGATCTCTTCGACGAACTGTGCCTTTCGTCCTTCGAGAACCTCAGCGATGCGGTACAGAACCTGGCCACGGTTGTAGGCAGTAGCACTACTCCAGCCAGGCTGAGCTGCGCGAGCAGCAACCACAGCGTCACGCATGTCTTTGCGAGAGCCTTGGGCTGCGTTTGCTACGAATTCTCCAGCTACCGAGTTCACTTCGTAGACACGTCCTGATTCACTGCGGGGGAACTTTCCACCAATGAAGAGCTTGTAGGTTTTGGGAACGGCGAGACGGCTCATGCTGCACCACCTTCCAGATATGCGGTCAATCCGGAAAGGCCGCCTTCGCGGCCGTAGCCAGATTCTTTGTAGCCACCGAAGGGGCTAGCAGGGTCAAACTTGTTGAAAGTGTTGGCCCAGATCACGCCGGCGCGGAGCTTGTCTGCAACAGCCAGGACGCGGCTGCCTTTCTCGCTCCAGATGCCCGCAGAAAGACCATAAGGGGTGTTGTTTGCCTTCGTGATCGCTTCGGCAGGGGTGCGGAAGGTCATCACAGAAAGCACAGGACCGAAGATTTCTTCACGAGCAATCGTGTTGCTGGGTGAAACGCCAGTGAACACGGTGGGGGCAAACCAGAAGCCCTTACTCGGAATCTCACACGCAGGACTCCAACGCTCTCCGCCCTCAGCTTCTCCTTGCGCAGAGAGTGCTGTGATGCGGTCGAGCTGCTCACGTGAGTTGATGGCACCGATGTCGGTGTTCTTATCCAGCGGGTCACCCAGGCGCAGTGTAGACAGGCGGGTCTTCAAGCGGTCCATGACTTCGTCATGGATGTTCTCTTGAACAAGCAAGCGACTACCGGCACAGCAGACATGGCCCTGGTTGAAGAAGATGCCACTGACAATTCCTTCAACGGCTTGGTCCAGGGCGGCATCGTCGAAGACGATGTTGGCACCCTTGCCACCAAGCTCAAGAGTGAGCTTGGTGTTGCTTCCCGCAACTGCTCGAGCAATCTCTCGCCCCACAGCAGTGGAGCCGGTGAAGGCAATCTTGTTGATGTCATTGTGGTTGACCAGAGACTTACCGGTTTCACCAGCACCAGTGATGATGTTGACCACACCCGCTGGCAGATCAGCCTGCTGGCAGATCTCTGCAAAGAGCATGGCGGTCAGTGGCGTGGTTTCTGCAGGCTTCAAGACCACCGTGTTTCCTGCGGCGAGCGCAGGAGCAATCTTCCACGCGAGCATCAGCAGGGGGAAGTTCCACGGGATGACTTGGGCGGCAACACCGAGTGACTTGGGATTGGCACCGAGGCCAGCGAAGTCGAGCTTGTCAGCCCAGCCTGCGTAGTAGAAGAACCAGGCAGCGACGAGTGGAATGTCTACGTCACGGGTTTCTTTGATGGGCTTACCATTGTCGAGAGTTTCGGCCACAGCGAGCTCGCGTGAACGCTCTTGAATGAGGCGAGCGATGCGGAAAAGATACTTTCCACGATCAGCGCCGGACATTTTTGACCAGACCGAGTCATACGCTGCTCGTGCTGCACTAACGGCCACATCAACGTCTGCCACATTGGCCGTGCTGAAGGTAGCGATGGGTGCCTCAGTTGCAGGAGAGATGCTGGTGAAGTTCTCTCCCCGGCCAGCAACAAACTCTCCATTGATAAAGAGGCCGTAGTGCTCGTTGAGGTTCAGAATCCCGGTGGATTCTGGAGCTGGTGCGTAGTCCATGAATGACATGTGATTCCTAATCGAGAGTGACGTAATCGGCACTCGAGTAGTGACCCGAGGCAAGTTTTTGGCGTTGGAGGAGAACATCGTTGAGCAGGCTGGAGGCACCGAAGCGGAACAGGTGGGGCACGAGCCACTCTTCTCCGACAGTCTCGGCAACCACGACCAGATACTTGATGGCGTCCTTGGTGGTCTTGATTCCACCGGCAGGCTTCACGCCGATGCGCTGGCCTGTGGCGGCATACCAATCCCGCACTGCTTCAAGCATGAGCAAGGTGACCGGCAAGGTGGCAGCAGGAGCTACTTTGCCCGTCGAGGTTTTGATGAAGTCTGCGCCGGCAAGCATGGCAAGCCAGGAAGCTTTGCGCACGTTGTCATAGGTGACAAGTTCTCCGGTTTCCAAAATGACCTTGAGGTGGGCGTGTGAGCCATCTGCACGACGGCAGGCTTCTTTCACCGCAACAATCTGCTGGAACACAGTCCACCAGTCACCGGATAAGAAAGCTCCACGGTCGATGACCATGTCGATTTCGTCTGCACCCGCAAGAACAGCTTCGTGCGTGTCTGCAAGTTTGATTGCAAGCGAAGCGCGGCCACTGGGGAAGGCGGTGGCAACGGCGGCTACCGAGACTTTGCCTTGGTCTGGATCACCGTGCATGTCACCGAGAGCTTCGACAGCGGTGGCAACCATGTCGCCATAGACACAGACAGCAGCAACCTGTGGGGTGCTGAGGTCTCCAGCATCTGGAACAAGTGCCTTGGCCACCAGGGTTCGCACCTTGCCCGGGGTGTCAGCACCTTCAAGGGTGGTCAGGTCAATCAGGCGAATGATGGTGTCAATAGCCCACGCTTTTGAGGAGGTCTTGATGCTGCGAGAGCCCAAATCTGCAGCGCGTGCTTCCAGTCCGACTGCGTCAACTCCAGGCAATGCACGGAGAAAGTCCGCGAGAGATTCTGCGGTCAGGTCGGTTGGTGCTGGGATAGTGCGCATCTGACCACACTACTGGGAGAAACCCCCGCGTGAGCAGGATGTTTGCCACAACTTCCGTGGCTAGGATGAGCAAATGGATTCACTGATGAACAGCCCCGAAGAACTTCTCAACCCCCTCTCGAACCCGAGCGTTGACCCGTTCGAAGTAGCCCGTGAGGCAGCAGCTCAAATTGCGGAGAAAACAGGCGTAGAGAAGCACGATATCGGCCTCACGTTGGGTTCTGGCTGGGGCAAAGCAGCTGAGTTAATGGGTGAAACAACAGCCACCATCGATGCCGCAGAAATCACCGGATTTAGTGCTTCTGCGGTCGTGGGACATTCCGGAACTTTACGCAGCATCTTGCTTCCCAGCGGAAAGCGAGCACTTGTTATCGGTGCTCGCACGCACTACTACGAAGGCCACGGCGTTCGCCGTGTGGCACATAGCGTGCGCACCGCTGCTGCCTGCGGTGCCACCACCATGGTGTTGACCAATGGCGCCGGCGGTATCAAGCCCACCTGGAAGCCAGGAACACCCGTGCTGATTAGTGACCACATCAACTTGACGGCGGACTCCCCTCTTGAGGGCGCCACCTTTATTGATCTCACAGATCTGTATTCGAAGAGATTGCGTGAGCTTGCCCGCACTGTGGATAGCTCTCTCGATGACGGCGTCTATGTTCAGTTCCGCGGACCTCACTATGAGACCCCTGCTGAAGTGCAGATGGCCAAAGTTCTTGGCGGCCACATCGTCGGAATGTCCACCGCACTTGAAGCTATTGCAGCTCGCCAGGCAGGGATGGAAGTTTTAGGACTTTCCCTCATTACAAACTTGGCTGCAGGCATTTCTGAGAACCCGCTTTCTCACAAGGAAGTTCTTGAAGCAGGCGCTGCTGCAGAAGGTCGCATCAGCGAGCTGCTCGCTCGCATCGTGGACAAGCTCTAGAGGGTTTCACCATGACTACTGCTCATGAATTCCATCCCCAGCTCCACGCGTGGATGGAGCAAGATCCCGACCAGGAAACGGTGGCAGAGCTTCAGGCCTTGCTCGAAGCTTCTCAAGCCGGCGATGCCGGGGCTCATGCTGAGATTACGGACCGGTTTCATACCCGCTTAAGTTTTGGAACAGCCGGATTGCGCGGAGCGATTGCCGCCGGCCCCAACCGGATGAATCGTGTGGTGGTCATTCAAGCCGCAGCAGGTCTCGCCCGCTATCTCCTTGAGAATGCACCTGCTGGGCAGTCTCCCAGTGTGGTCATTGGGTTTGACGGGCGCAAAAACTCTGAGGTTTTTGCCCGTGACACGGCAGAGATTATGTCTGGTTTAGGAATCTCTGCTTCGGTGATGCCACGCATGCTTCCCACCCCTGTACTGGCTTTCAGTGTGCGCGAATTAGATGCCAGCGCAGGCGTCATGGTGACCGCAAGTCACAACCCCGCAGCAGATAACGGCTACAAGGTCTACCTCGGCGGGGAAAGTCAGGGTTCCCAGATTGTGTCACCCGCCGATGCACAGATTGCAGCACACATCGATGCTGTTGCCTCGCAGAAGAAAGTGTCAGAGCTTGCCCGCGGGCCTTTCAGCATCATCGATGAGTCGGTAATCCAGAAGTACATTTCACAGACCGCACATGTTGCTGGGACAGAAGGAATCCCGGCTTCTGCTCAGCCTCACTTTGTGTACACCGCCATGCACGGTGTGGGCTATAAAACGTTTGCAGCAGTCGTTGCCCGTGCAGGCTTCACTGCACCCCAGGTTGTTGCTGAACAAAACATTCCTGATCCCCTGTTCCCCACTGTGGACTTCCCTAACCCCGAAGAACCCGGTGCATTAGTTCTCTCCTATGCCCTGGCCAGAGAACACAAGGCCGAGCTTATTGTTGCCAATGATCCAGATGCCGATCGCCTCGCGATCGCTATCCCCGATGAAGATACTTCTGAGGGTTATCGCAGACTCACGGGCAACGAGCTTGGTGCCTTGCTGGGTTGGCGAACAGCCCGAGAACTTGCCCACCACTACACAACCGGAACTCTGGCCTGCTCCATTGTTTCGAGCCCGGCACTCTCTGCCATTGCGGAGCACTATGGCCTGAAGTTCGCCTGGACACTGACCGGCTTCAAGTGGGTTTCTCGAGTTCCTGAACTGGCTTTTGGCTTTGAAGAAGCGTTGGGATACCTGGTCAACCCCGGCACCATTCGAGACAAAGATGGCATCTCTGCGGCTGTTGCACTGCTGAGCATTGTCAGTGAACTCAAGCTAGAAGGAAAGACCCTCAGCGATCACCTTGATGAGTTCAGCATGACCTTTGGTCACTTTGCCAGTGATCAGATTTCTCTTCGCGTTTCTGACCTTGCAGAAATACCACGGTTAATGTCGAGCCTGCGGTCCACTACCCCGACTGTTATTGGTGGCATCTCCGTGGCGAGTGTGGATGATCTGCTCGAAGGCCACTCAGACTTCCCACCCAGTGATGTGCTGAGGTTCTGGCTCGAGGACGGCTCACGCATCATGGTTCGCCCCAGTGGCACCGAGCCCAAGCTCAAGGTCTATATCGACGTTGTCGCCCGCGAGGGAGAGCTTTCTGAGCGTCGAAAGGACGCTCAGAACAGACTGTCTGCTCTGGCTGAGGGAATGAAAGAGCTTCTCGGCCTCTAAGTTTTAGTCAGCTGTGATGCGCTCAGCAATGAGCGAGTTGCGAGGCTCGAAGGTGCTGCCATCACCGATGGCATAGGCACCTTCGACAGCCTCGAGAGCACGCTCAAATCGTGCAGCATCGTTGGCATAGAGGGTGAACAGGGGTTCGCCCTTGCGAACAATGTCGCCTGGCTTAGCGTGAAGATCAATACCTGCAGCATGAACAACGGCATCTTCTGCACGTGCACGGCCAGCGCCTAAGCGCCATGCAGCGATGCCGAACGGCAATGCCTCTTGGTGAATCAACATGCCATCACTTTCAGCAAGAACAACATGTGATTCCGTTGCAACAGGAAGCGCCGCGTCAGGATCTCCGCCTTGTGCTGCAATCGTGGCTCGCCACGAGTCCATCGCTTTGCCATTGCGGAGATTCTCTGCAACATCAACATCGTGCATGCCTGCCATGTTGAGCATCTCGGTGGCCAATGCCACGGTCAGTTCTATGACATCTGATGGGCCACCGCCCGCCAAAACCTCGACAGATTCACGCACTTCATTGGCATTACCAATGGTGAGACCCAGTGGGATATTCATATCGGTGAGCAATGCCGTGGTGTTGACGCCGGCATCAGTCCCGAGGGCGACCATAGTGCGGGCAAGCTCACGTGACCGCTCGATGTCTTTAAGGAATGCCCCCGAGCCGAACTTCACATCAAGAACGAGACTGTCGGTTCCTTCAGCAATCTTCTTGCTCATAATGCTGGACGCAATCAAAGGAATTGCTTCGACCGTGGCGGTGATGTCACGCAGGGCATAGAGCTTGCCATCTGCCGGGGCAAGACCAGAACCTGCAGCACAAATCACGCCGTTGAGGGTAGCGAGCTGATCAAACATCTCTTGGTTGCTCAGGTGTGCTCGCCAACCGGGGATGGATTCCAACTTGTCGAGCGTGCCACCGGTGTGACCCAGGCCACGGCCTGAAAGTTGTGGAACCGCAACGCCAAAGGAGGCAACCAGAGGCATCAGCGGCAAGGTGATCTTGTCTCCCACGCCACCAGTGGAGTGCTTATCCGCTGTGGGGCGGTTCAGCGCAGAGAAATCCATGCGCTCACCAGAGGCGATCATGGCCATGGTCATGTCTTTGATTTCGCGGCGGTTCATGCCGTTGAGGAAGATGGCCATGGTCATGGCTGACATCTGCTCTTGCGCAATGAAACCGCGGGTGTAGGCAGCGATCATCCACTGGATTTGTTCTGTATTCAGCTCGCCTTTATCTCTTTTGATGGAGATGAGTTGAACAGCATCGAAGGGCTCGATCGTGGGGGTACTCATGACTTGTCCTTGGATTGTGCGTTGTACGCATCGAGCTGACGTGGACCGAACGCATCAGGTAAGACCTCGTCAATGGTCTTGAAACCGGAGACGGTTTCTAGGACCATGCCTTCGGTCGAGTGTTCAAACAGAAGCTGACGGCAACGACCACAGGGCATCAGGACCTCTCCGTTGCCATCCACGCAGGTGAACGCAACGAGCTTTCCGCCACCGGTGGCATGCAGCTGTGAGACCAGGCTGCACTCTGCACAGAGCGTGAGGCCATAGGAGGCGTTCTCCACATTGCAACCGGAGATGATGCGACCATCATCTACCAGCGCTGCAGCTCCCACCGGAAAGGTGGAATAGGGCACATAGGCATTGCCCATCGCTGCGGTTGCAGCGCTGCGCAGCGCAGCCCAATCAACGTTGTGGTTCTCAGAACTCATGGGTGTTCCTAGCTCTTGATATATGGTTTGCCAGCGGCAGCAGGTCCGCGGACGCGACCCACAAATCCGGCAACAGCAAAGATGGTGACCACGTAGGGCAACATCAACATGAACTCGCTAGGAACGGGCGAGCCAATAATGGACAGGACGTTTTGCAGGTTGCTGGCAAAACCAAAGAGCAGTGCGGCAAGAGTGGCACGAATAGGATCCCAGCGACCAAAGATCACAGCTGCGAGGGCGATAAAGCCTGCACCTGCGGTCATTTCCTTCTGGAAGGCACCAACAGAACCCAGGGTGAAGTAAGCGCCACCGATACCGGCAATAGCACCCGCGAGTGCAACGTTCCAGAACCTGGTCGCTGCCACGTTAATACCGACGGTGTCAGCAGCCATGGGGTGTTCACCCACTGAACGCAGACGCAGACCCCATTTGGTCTTGAATAGGGCATAGGCAACTACCGCCACGATGATGTACATCAAGTACACAATCAGGGTCTGCCTGAACAGAACTGGTCCGATGATGGGGATCTGACTCAGAATCGGAATTTCAATCCGGTCAAAACGTGGTGGTGAGTTCAACAGGGTCGTGTTTGCGCTGAGCACCTGGGAATACAAGAAGCTCGTGAGACCCAGAACAAGAACGTTCAACACCACACCCACGATGACCTGGTCGACCAGATACTTCACCGAGAAAGTGGCCAGCACGAAGGAGACCAGCATGCCCGCGGCCATGGCAGAGACCAGACCGAGATAGGGCGAGCCAGTGATGGAGGCAACCATGGCGGATACGAATGCTCCCGCCAAGAGCTGACCTTCAATGGCAATGTTGACCACACCTACACGCTCGGAAATGATTCCACCGAGCGCACCAAAGATGAGCGGGATACTCAGACCCAATGTTCCCAGGAGCAGACCCGGAATCAGGATTGATCCATCTGCTCCAGCCCAGGTGAGGAAGCCCACCATGAAGAAGAAGCCAAAGGCGCTGATCATCCAAATAGGAGATGGCTTGCCCTTGCTAGAGAAGAAGAAACTGAGGGCAGTCATGATGAACAGCAGCGCCGTGACCGTAATTCCGGTGGCAACAGCAGGCAGGTCGATAGCAGGCAGCTGAATAAAGTCAGACTCAGTAGAGAGTCGGAAGTTGGTGCTGGCACCGGTGTTCAACAAGACGAAGATGATGAAAGCGACAGCGGTGAAGATGCCGAAAGCAATCGGGGCTTTCCAGCTCTTCAAGACAACTGCGGAAGAAGCTGGGGCTGCAGCGGTAGTTACCTGGCTCACTTGGTCACCGCCTTGACTCGAGGGCGTCGTAACGAAACCGGCTTGGGTTCACCTGCAGGAACAGGAAGCCTGAACATTGCTCGAATCAATGGTGGTGCAGCAATGAAGAGAACAATGAGCGACTGAACAACGAGCACGATATCGATAGGGATACCTTCAGCGGCCTGCATGGCAAAGCCACCAGCCTTGAATGCGCCAAACAAGATGCCAGCGAAGAAGACACCCCACGGCTTTGCTCGGCCCAACAGTGCCACGGTAATTGCATCGAAGCCGATGCCGGCATCAATACCGGAGCTAAAGCCGGCAGGAACAACACCGAGTACTTGAATCACACCGGCAACAGCAATGAGCCCACCGGAGAAAAGCATTGCGTAGATATACATCCGGTCAACACGAATACCGGCAACACGTGCCGCGTTGGGATTCTCCCCCACGGCACGGAACTGGAAGCCCAGGCTGGAACGAGAGAGCAGCCACGCAACAAAGATGGTCAACGCAATAACAAGCAGGAATCCTGTGTTGAGGTTATAACTCGGCCCTAACAATTTGGGCATCACAGCAGTTTCCAAAATGGGTGCCGTCTTGGGGTTGTTAGAACCGGGTGCCTGAAGGAATCCCTGGGTGCGCAGCATCCAGGAGACCAAGTAGAAGGCAATGTAGTTGAGCATGATGGTCACGATGACCTCGTGGGCTCCTGTGCGTGCCTTGAGCAGACCGACAATACCTGCCCAGAGTGCACCACCGATGATGCCGGCAAGGACCGCAACGATGAGGTGAATCACGGGAGGCAAGTGCCAAGTGAATCCGACATATCCCGCACATGCAGCAGCGATGAGCATCTGGCCACGACCACCGATGTTGAACAGGCCAACACGGAATGCCAGGGCAACACCCAAACCTGCCACGATAAGCGGCGTCGCGAAGGTGAGCGTTTCGGTCAGTGGCTTGATGCCTGTTGCAAACTCTGGGCGGCGGAAGTTATAAACCGAGCCTTGGAATAGCGAGGAGTACGCACCAAAAATGGAGTCCCAGATTGCCTGGAATGTCGAGGTTGGTCGCGCAGCAAAATACGTCGTTGCTTTGTGGACTTCAGGGTCGGTGACCGCGATGAGGATTGCTCCCACAACCAGGGCGCTGACGACAGAAAGAATAGAGATGACAACGCTGCCACCCAACATTTCTTTTAGGGCAATATTCCAGCGTGAAGGTGGAGCGATTTCGACACCCTCAGCTGTTTCTATCGTTGGACTCTGCTTGCTCATGCTGCAACTCCTGCGGGTACTTCGCCAGCCATCATCAGACCGAGCACTGCGCGAGGTGTATCGGCAGGAACAATTCCCACGATGCGTCCTCGATACATCACAGCGATGCGATCAGCCAGCGCAACAACTTCATCAAGCTCACTCGAGACCACGAGCACGGGGATACCGGAGTCACGGGTTTCCACAATGCGCTTGTGAACGAACTCGATGGATCCCACGTCAATACCGCGGGTGGGCTGGGCGGCGACAAACAATTTCAGTTCGCGGCTGAGTTCACGGGCGAGCACAATCTTCTGCTGATTACCACCGGAGAGCTGAGACGCTTTCGAGGTAATGCCCTGCGAACGAACGTCAAACTCCTTCGACGTCTTGGTTGCAAATTCATTTAGGGTTCCCAGCTGCAGAGCACCTCCACGAACGAAGGGTGCACCGTGGGAACGGTCAAGCATGAGGTTCTCTGCAATGGTGAAGTTTCCGACCAGACCGTCTTCAGTGCGGTCTTCGGGAACGAAGCCCACGCCGGCGTCAAGAATGTGGCGCACAGACTTACCCAGGAGTTCTTCCCCGTTGAGGGAAATGGTTCCCGAGGCATGGTGTGCAAGACCCATGATGGCTTCGGTCAGTTCAGTTTGACCATTGCCTTGGACACCTGCGATACACACGATCTCACCGGCCTTGATGGTGAAGCTGACATTGTCCACGACCGGAATTCCGGTGGGGTCGATGACCGTCAGACCCTCGACAACGAGAGAGTCTGCACCCAACTTGGCAGGTTCCTTATCCACCTTGAGCTGAACAGCACGGCCGACCATCATCTCTGCGAGTTCGGTGTTGGTGGCTGTGGGTAGTGCTTCACCCACGACCTTGCCTAAACGGATGACGGTGATGTCGTCTGCTACCTCACGGACTTCGCGCAGCTTGTGGGTAATGAAGATGATGGCGGTTCCGGCATCGCGCAATTGCTTCATGATGACCATGAGTTCATCGGTTTCTTGCGGTGTCAGAACAGCTGTTGGTTCGTCAAAGATGAGGACCTGAGCGTCACGTGCCAGTGCCTTGATGATCTCTACCCGTTGTTGAACGCCCACGGGGAGATCGCCCACAAGAGCGTCAGGGTCAATGTCAAAGCCAAAACGTGCACTGACCTCTACGACAAGTGTGCGGGCTGCTTCGAGATCGAGGCGACCACCAAAGGTGGTCTGTTCGTGGCCGAGCATGACGTTCTCGGCGACGGTGAAGACGGGGATGAGCATGAAGTGCTGGTGGACCATTCCGATACCGGCAGCCATAGCGTCACCGGGGCCGGAGAACTTCTGAACGACATCGTCCAGGAGTATCTCTCCCTCGTCTGCTTGATAGAGACCGAAGAGGACGTTCATGAGGGTCGACTTGCCTGCGCCGTTTTCACCAACGAGGGCGTGAATCTTGCCGGGCATCGCAACAAGGCTGATGTGGTCGTTGGCGGTCAGTTGGCCAAAGCGCTTGGTGATATTGCGCAGTTCGAGCTTCATTGATCTCACAACTTCGTAAAGAGGAAAGGTTGGTCTTTGATTCTAAATGACCACCCAGGGAATCTGTCGGGTGAAACAGTTTGGGGAGGCACCGCCGAAGCGGGCCTCCCCAAACCTCTAGTGAATTACTTAGGTGATGAAGGAGAAGTTACCTTGATCGAACCGTCGTTGATTCCCTTGACAATTGCATCCAGCTGGCTCTGCAGGTCAGGGTTTACCTTCGATGCGTAGTCGTGGAATGGTGCCAGGCCAACGCCACCGTTAGCAAGGGTGCCAACGAATGGGCTGTTGTCGAACATGCCCTCAGCTGCTGCGAGGGTTACGTCAGCAACACCAACACCAACCTGCTTCAGTACAGAAGTCAGGAACATGCTCTTGATCTCAGGAGCGGTGAGGTATGCGTCGGAGTCAACGCCGATGAGGGGGATGTCCTTGCCGGAGTCCTTGATTGCCTCAGCTGCGCTCAGGAAGATAGGACCACCAACGGGGAAGATAACGTCAGCGTTCTGGTCGATAAGACCCTGTGCTGCGGTCTTAGCCTCAACACCTGCTGCGAAACCACCGGTGAATGAACCGGTCTGTGCTGCAACGTCCCAACCGACAACCTTGACGGAAGCCGAGTTCTGCTCGTTGTAGTAAGCAACACCATCAGCGAAGCCATCCATGAAGATGGTTACTGGTGGGATGGGGAGACCACCGAAGGTACCAACAACACCAGTGGTGCTGTAGCTAGCTGCGGTGTAGCCAGCAAGGAATGCTGCCTGTGCGGTGTCGAAAACGATGGGCTTGACGTTGTCAGCAACAATGCTGTTGTCGTCAACGATTGCGAAGTTAACACCAGGGTTAGCTGCTGCTGCTTCCTTGGTTGCATCTGCAAGCAAGAAACCAACGGTGGTGATCAGGGTGCAACCCTGGTCAACGAGGCTCTGGATGTTGGGTGCGAAGTCAGTTTCTGCAGCGGACTCAACAGTAATGGGGGTTACACCCAGTTCGTCAGATGCAGAGGTCAGGCCCTCAAAACCAGACTGGTTGAACGACTTGTCGTCGAATCCACCTGAGTCAGAAACCATACAAGGCAGTGCGAGGCTTCCGCCGTCTGCTGCTTCGTCTGCGGGTGCGCTGGCACAGCCAGCCAAAAGGGCAACAACACCGAGCGCTGCTGCGCTGCTGATGGCTACCTTACGAGAAAAAATTCCCAATGTGTCCTCCATATACGAGTCCCCACACAGGTCGTATGAGGTAGACACTAGGTTACTTGAAACTGCTGGTTACGCCATGTTTCTGCTTCTTCAGACCGGATACGTTACACAAAAGAAATATAGATGTAGCGAATCAGTCGTTTGGGCCTAAATGAACGACGAATTTCGTTGTTTTACTTCTTACCCTTTTCGAGTGCCGCAGCCTTGAGGTCACCCATCAGCACAGCAGCTCCGCCTTCAACAATGCCCTGAGCAGCGTATTGCTCGAGACGTTCACGCGAGTCAGCGATGTCGAGGTTACGCATGGTGAGCTGACCAATTCGATCTTCTGGTCCGAAGGCAGCGTCTTCGACGCGCTCCATCGACAGCTTGTCAGGGTGGTAGCTCAGCGCTGGACCAGCGGTGTTGAGAATTGTGTAGTCGTCACCGCGGCGCAGGCGCAGGGTCACTTCACCGGTGACGGCAGAACCAACCCAGCGAACAATGGATTCGCGCAGCATCAGTGCCTGAGGGTCGAACCAGCGACCTTCATACATCAAGCGACCCAGCCGGCGACCCTCAGCGGCGTAGTTCGCCAGAGTGTCTTCGTTGTGAATGGCGTTGAGCAAACGTTCGTAGACGATGTGGAGCAGCGCCATACCTGGTGCTTCATAAATACCGCGGCTCTTGGCCTCGATGATGCGGTTCTCCACCTGGTCAGAAATTCCCAGGCCGTGGCGACCACCAATAGCGTTAGCTTCCATGACCAGTGCCACGGGGTCGTCATATCGCTTGCCGTTGATTGAGACGGGACGACCTGCTTCGAACGCAATGGTGACCTCTTCGGTCTTAACCTCGACGTCATCGCGCCAGGCAGCAACACCCATAATGGGCTCGACCAGGTCAAGACCCTGGTCCAGGTGCTCCAGCAGCTTGGCTTCGTGTGATGCGCCCCAGATGTTGGCGTCGGTTGAATACGCCTTCTCTTTGGAAGCGCGGTAGGGAAGGTCACGAGCAAGGAGCCATTCGCTCATCTCGTGACGGCCACCGAGTTCGTTGACAAAGTCAGCGTCTAGCCAGGGCTTATAAATACGCAGGGCGGGGTTGGCCATCAAGCCGTAGCGGTAGAAACGCTCAATGTCGTTGCCTTTATACGTAGACCCGTCGCCCCAGATGTCGACGCCATCTTCGTGCATGGCACGAACCAGCATGGTGCCAGTGACAGCACGACCCAATGGGGTGGTGTTGAAGTAGGTCTTGCCCGCGGTGCGAATGTGGAAAGCACCACACTGCAAAGCAACCAGACCTTCTTCTACCAGAGGTCCGCGGCAGTCGATCAGGCGAGCAATCTCTGCACCATATTCGAGGGCACGACCAGGAACACTGTCGATGTCTGGTTCATCTGCCTGGCCCAGGTTGGCAGTGTAAGTGCAGGGAATGGCACCCTTTTCACGCATCCAGGCAACAGCAACAGAGGTGTCGAGACCTCCAGAGAAAGCAATACCGACGCGCTCGCCAACGGGCAGAGAAGAAAGAACCTTAGACATGCCTCAATTCTAGTTGTGCCTACACAACCCCTCGTTGTTCGCCTAGCATGAGCTACACCCCCAACTTCAAGGACCAATGATGCTTCCTTCTTCTCTCCCTGCTCCCCGCCTGATTGACCCCGCTTCGGTCACCCCGCTGCGCTGGGGAATCATCGGCCCCGGTGGTATTGCTGAAACCTTTGCTGACTCCGTTCACAAGCACACCACCCAGCGCATTGTTGCGGTGGCATCTCAGACACCCGGCAAGGCTGAAGCTTTTGCCACCCCTCGAGGAATTCCTCACGCCCTGACCTCCTACGACGCACTGGTCAACCACCCTGAGGTGGACGTGGTCTATGTCGCAACTACCCACCAGTTCCACAAGGCACACGCTCTGCTCGCTATCGCATCAGGTAAGCATGTGTTGGTGGAGAAGCCCTTGGCTACGAACCCAACAGATGCACAAGAAATTGCAGACGCAGCCAAAGCTGCGGGCGTTCTCGCGATGGAAGCAATGTGGACCCGCTACATTCCTCAGTCCGATGTGATGCGTCAGATCTTTGCCGAGGGCATCTTGGGAGATATCTCCTTTGTACTCTCTGACTTCGGTCAAGACCTGCGTCATGTTCCTCGCCTGATGGACCCTGAAGCAGGTGGCGGTCTGCTCGACCTGGGTATTTATAACTTTGCGTTTAGCTCATTTGTTCTCGGCAATGCCTCGAGCATCCAGACCTCAGGTTCACTTACCTCTACCGGTGTGGATGAAACAACTACCTCTGTGTTGAGCTATGCCTCTGGTGCACAAGCAGTGGCCACCGTCACCATGGCGTCCTACACTCCCACGGCTGCATCCATCTCTGGTTCAGTGGGACGACTGAATATCCACGAGCCGTTCTTCACCCCCAGTGGCTTGACGCTGTTCTCTTCAGAGTTCAACCCTGCACCGGTTGCCACCTGGCGCGATGAAACAGGAGTACCTGCACACGAGGGCCTGAGCTACCAGGCAACCGCGTTCTCATCATTCCTGGATCAGGGCTTGACCGATTCGCCGCTGCGCCCGCTGTCAGAAGCCATCAGCGACAACGCTCTGATCTATCAAGCACGTCACCAGATTGGTGCCGTGCTCACCGGAGAGTAGTTCTTACTTTCCCCGCGCAGGAAAGAGCTGCGTAATTGCTGGCTCTGCCAGCAAGGGAGCAATAGGCAAACCTGCCGCACCAATCATCAACAGGTTGGGGCCGAGTTCTGCAGGCTTGACCAAGAGACGGTCCTGGGGTGCTGTCAGTGTGCTCCAGCGAAAGCGGCTGAGCAAGCGGTCACGGTCATAGGAATAGAGCACACCGAGATAACCGGCAAGCAGCACGATCTCGGGGTTGAAGATATTGACGTAGTTACCAATCGCAATAGCGAGTGCGTCAATCTGGGACTCTAGGAGCTTCTGAACTTTTGCCCCCACGGGTTTAGAGAGAACCTCTTCAAGCTCAGCATCATCTGCGCTCTCAATCTTGAGAGCAGCGAGCAGATCATCTCGTCGAAGCAACGACTCGAGGGTTCCCTGAAGTCCTGAATAGTCTTCCCGTGGTGAATCCGAAATGCGGACGTGTCCGAGTTCACCGGCATAACCCGCAGCACCTCGGAGCAAAGTGCCGCCGTGAATTACGCCGCCACCAATTCCGCCAGCTCCACCGAAGAGATAGACAATCCCGCTGAAGCCGCGACCAGCACCGAGGTCACGTTCTGCAATAGAGCCCAAGCTGGCGTCGTTGTCGATAAATACCGGAAGCCCAGTCTGCTGGTGCAGCATGCGGGCAAAAGGAACCTCGACCCAGTTGAGGTGGGGAGCCAGTCGAACCACTCCATCTTCAACTCGGATCTGTCCCGGGATCGCAACACCGATTCCTGCAATGCGGTATTCAGCGGGAAGTTGTGTGCGCAGCTCCGCTACCAGCTTGGTTGTTGTTTCGACCGAGACACTGGCGGTGGGCACTGAAGAGTGTGGGTGGCGAACCTTGAATATGACTTTGCCGGAGAGGGTGACTACACCCACGGTGGTGGCATCCGTCTCAGGGTTGACGGCAAAGACGACAACTTCATCTGAGAAGGAGACCATGAGAGAGGGACGTCCCACACCCTGGGTGGCACTTGCTTCGGACTCCACAATGAGTCCGAGTTCTTGAAGTTCGGTAACAAGGTCAGAAATGGTGGAGCGGTTCAATCCGGTGCGCTGGGTCAAGGCCGAGCGAGACATCGTGCCGAACTGACGCAACAAACGAAGAATTGCCGACAAATTGTGTTGGCGTACTTGCTCCCTGTTACTTCCAACAGTAGAGGCACCACTGTGCGGTTTAGATGGTGCTGGTGTCATCGGTGAATTCTCTCCATGTGAACTATCTCCAACATATTCTGCCCCCTAAACAACAAATTCGTAACACCGAGTGTTTTCGAGTTGACAAAGTAAATAGGTCGGGGTCTATATTGTTCCCTAAGGCAACAAATACCCCACCTCACTGTTTAAGGAAAAATCGACAATGTCGTCATTGACTCCCACCCGCGAAGACAAATTCTCATTCGGCCTCTGGACCATTGGCTGGGCTGCACAGGATCAGTTCGGTGGTCCCACTCGCCACAACCTCGACGTGGTTGAAGCAGTAGAGAAGCTCGCAGAACTCGGCGCCTACGGCCTCACCTTCCACGACGATGACCTCTTCCCCTTCGGCAGCACTGATGCAGAACGCCAGAAGCAGATCGACCGCCTTAAGCAGGTCCTCGCTGACACCGGCATCATCATCCCGATGATCACCACCAACTTGTTCAGCCACCCTGTCTTCAAAGACGGTGGCTTCACCAGCAACGACCGCGGCGTTCGCCGCTTCGCTCTGCGCAAGGCCCTGCGCAACCTCGACCTCGCTGCCGAGATGGGCGCCAAGACCTTCGTGATGTGGGGTGGCCGTGAAGGTGCTGAGTACGACAGCGCCAAGGACATCCAGGGTGCACTTCAGCGTTACCGCGAAGGCGTCAACCTGATGACGTCTTATGTCAAGGACAAGGGATACGACATTCGCTTCGCGATTGAGCCCAAGCCCAACGAGCCTCGTGGAGACATTCTTCTTCCTACTGTGGGTCACGCTATGGCGTTCATCAACACACTGGAGCACCCTGACCTGGTTGGCCTGAACCCTGAAGTTGGCCACGAACAGATGGCCGGTCTGAACTTCACTGCAGGTATTGCTCAGGCCATCGAGCACGGCAAGCTGTACCACATTGACCTCAACGGTCAGAAGGGCGTCAAGTTCGACCAGGACCTCGTCTTCGGTCACGGCGACATTCTCAACGCGTTCTCTCTGGTTGATCTGCTTGAGTTCGGCGGCAAGGACGGTGGCCGCTCGTACAACGGCCCACGTCACTTCGACTACAAGCCCAGCCGCACCGAAGACTTCACTGGTGTCTGGGACTCGGCTGCAGCAAACATGCGCATGTACCTGCTCCTCAAGGAGCGTGCTGCGGCATTCCGCGCAGACCCCGAGGTCAAGGCAGCACTGGAAGCATCACGTGTTGCTGAGATCCACACCACCACCCTGGCTCCTGGTGAGACCTACACCGATCTCCTCGCAGACAACGCGTCGTATGAGAACTTCGATGCAGACTCCTACTTCGATGGCCGTGGCTTTGGTTTTGTGAAGCTAAACCAGCTTGCTATCGAACACCTCATGGGTGCCCGCTAACCCATGGCACTGGTAGCTGGCGTTGACTCTTCAACGCAAAGTTGCAAAGTAGTTATTCGAGACGCCGAGACGGGTGCACTGGTTCGCGAAGGGCGAGCCAGTCACCCCGAGGGCACCGAGGTCAACCCCTCCCACTGGTGGACTGCACTCGGTGAAGCGCTGACTCAGGCAGGTGGACTCGACGATGTCGAGGCCATCTCTATTGGTGGTCAGCAGCACGGCATGGTTGTGCTGGATAAAGATGGTCGCGTTATTCGCGATGCCCTTTTGTGGAATGACACTCGCAGTGCTGATGCGGCCACGGAACTGACCGAGCACTTTGGTGCTGAACACCTAGCCCAGCTCACCGGTTCTGTACCTGTTGCCTCATTCACTTCAACCAAACTGTTGTGGCTCAAGAACAACGAACCGGAGAATGCTGCCCGAGTAGCAGCAGTCGCGCTCCCCCATGACTGGCTCACCTGGCGCCTGGCTGGGTACGGCCCTGTAGGCGAAAGCGAGAAGGGTCCCGTGCTGGAGGCATTGGCCACAGATCGCTCTGACGCCAGTGGTACTGGTTACTTCAACTCGGCAACAAACAGCTACTGCGACGACATTCTGGATTACGCCCTGGGCCACATTCCCGTGCTTCCCCGGATCGTTCTGCCAGGAGAAGAAGTCGGAGTGACGGCCACGGGTGTGAAGGCTGCCTGTGGTGCTGGAGACAACGCTGCAGCTGCCTTTGGCCTCGGCGCCGCCGAAGGCGACGTCGTTGTCTCTCTGGGAACAAGCGGGACAGTCTTCGCTGTGTCCAGTTCCTCCACGCATGACACCAGCGGAACTATTGCTGGTTTCGCCAGCGCATCGAACTCTTCCCTTCCTCTTGTGTGCACGTTGAACGCAGCCAGAGTGATGGACTCTTTTGCCAAGGTGCTGGGAGTTACGCACGATGAACTGGGTCAACTTGCTGTGAAAGCTGAGCCCGGTGCTGGTGGAGTTGTCTTGGTACCGTATTTCGAAGGCGAGCGCACTCCTAACCTGCCTCACGCAACAGCGGAGCTTGTGGGCTTGACTCTGGCAAACAACACCCGAGAGAACATTGCGCGAGCAGCTATCGAGGGAATGCTCTGTGGACTCAACGCTGGTTTGGAAGCTCTTGCTGATGCCGGCGTTGCCTGTTCACGCATCTTCTTAGTCGGTGGTGCAGGAGCAAATCCTGCTGTTCAAGCAATTGCCGGCGAGATCTTTGGTGTTCCCGTCGTGATTGCTGAGCCTGGTGAATACGTTGCCAACGGTGCTGCCCGTCAGGCAGCCCAATTGATCCTAGGAAGCGCACCCGCGTGGAATATCGCGACTATCGGCACTGTTTCCTCACCACAGGCCACGAAAGTGATCGAAAATTACCGAAAAGCGGCTGCTTTCGCCGCTTCACGTTAAAGCTCTTATTTAGAGTTTGAAACAACAAATAAGCCACTTTCCCCTATTTGTTACCACTTCGTGACCAAAATAAGTTGTTTCTTATTTGTTGGATACGGCAACATATAGGGACAGGGCTCACCGTCGAGCCCAACTCGGAGTTAATCCGAGAAACCAAGAGAAAATTGAAGGGAGAGAAATGAAGAAGTCTTCATTGATCTCAATCGCAGCTCTAGCAGCTGTGTCCGCACTTGCCCTCTCGGGTTGTGCCGGTGCATCTAACGATGCAGCTGCAAGCACCCGTGCTTGTGTAATCCTCCCCGACACCGAGTCTTCGCCTCGTTGGGAAGCTGGCGACAAGCCTGCTCTCGAAAAGGCACTTGGCGACGCTGGCTACGAAGTTGACATCCAGAACGCTCAGGGTGACACCGCTAAGTACGCAACCATCGCTGACCAGATGCTCTCCAAGGGCTGCGGCGTCATGATCCTTACCGACCACCAGGGTGCTGCTATCCAGGTTGCCGAGAAGGCTAAGGCTGCTGGCGTTCCAGTTATCGCTTACGACCGTCCCGTTGCAGGAGCTGACTACTACGTCTCCTTCGACAACGAGGGTGTTGGCGCAATCGAAGGTGAGTGCATCGTTGATGGTCTTACCGCTGCTGGCAAGGACCCCGCAACCGCATCTGTTGTTTACGTAGGTGGAGACCCCGCTGACGGTAACGCAAAGATGTTCTACGACGGTGCTGTATCCGTCATGTCTGCTGCTGGCATCAAGCCTGCTGCTGAGACTCCTGGTACCTGGGATGGCACCAAGGCTGGTACCGCATTCGAGCAGGCATACACCTCGCTCGGCGGTAACGTTGACGCTGTTTGGGTAGCAAACGACACCAACGCAGCTGCTGTTATCACCATCCTTGACAAGAACGGCAAGACCGTTCCTGTTTCTGGTCAGGACGCATCTGTAGCTGGTCTTCAGAACGTTCTTCTCGGCAAGCAGACCTGCACGGTCTACAAGCCATTCTCTGTAGAAGCTGCTGCTGCTTCGGACCTGGCTATCCAGATCCTCGGTGGCAAGGCTCCTTCTGTAGCGAAGAAGCTCGCTGACGGTACTCCTTTCGTCGCAGTAACCCCCATCAAGGTCGGTCCTGAACAGGTCATCGACGTTGTAGCTGGTGGCGACGCAACTGCTAAGGACCTCTGCACCGCAGAGCTCGCAGCAGCTTGTGAGAAGTACGGCGTAAAGTAACAACCAAATAGACGAGACTTTGCGCCGGTCGATCCGGCCGGCGCAAAGTCTCTCTTTTTTCCCCACAAATTTTCGTGTCATTGAATTGACACACCAGCCCGGCAACACGGCCGGATGAAACATCAAAGGAGATGGGCATGGATGTGCCACTGATCGAACTCTCTGGAGTTATGAAAAGCTTCGGTCCTGTAGATGTCCTCAAGGGCATTGACTTCAAGGCATACGCTGGCAAGGTCACCGCACTCGTTGGTGACAACGGTGCTGGTAAGTCCACCCTGATCAAGGGCCTCTCCGGAGTTCAGCCCTATGACGAAGGAATCGTCAAGTTTGAGGGCGAAGAAGTTCACCTACACTCCCCTCGCCAGAGCGGTGCTCTCGGTATTGAGGTTGTGTACCAAGACCTCGCTCTCTGCGACAACCTCGACATCGTCCAGAACATGTTCCTCGGCCGTGAAGAACTCAGCCAAGGCACCTTGGACGAAGGCTCCATGGAGTTCCAGGCCACCAAGGCACTGCAGAGCCTCTCTGTTCGTACCGTGAAGTCTGTTCGCCAGAAGGTCTCCTCGCTTTCCGGTGGTCAGCGTCAGACTGTTGCTATCGCACGTTCCGTTCTCCGTAACGCCAAGCTGGTCATCCTCGATGAGCCCACTGCTGCGTTGGGTGTGGCACAGACCGAGCAGGTACTCAACCTGGTTCGTCGCCTCGCTGACAACGGCATTGGCGTCATCATCATTAGCCACAACTTGGCAGACGTTTTCCAGGTCTGCGACTCCATCAACGTTCTGTACTTAGGACGCATGGTTGCTTCGCTGAAGACCTCAGAAACTACACAATCCGATGTCGTTGGTTACATCACCGGCACCAAGACCATGGAAGAGGTGGCGTAATGGCAACACTTACTCCCACAGAAATTGGTAGCGGCCACGAAGGCTCTATCCGCGATCAGATCACCGCATACGGTCAGCGTCTCAAGAATGGCGAAATGGGCGCATTGCCCGCCGTTATTGCTCTGCTGGCCTTGGTCGTGCTGTTTGCATCACTCAGCCCCTACTTCCTCACCACACTGAACTTTGCCAACCTGTTCGTTCAGGCAGCACAGCTGACCGTTTTGGCAGCTGCGCTGGTCTTCGTTCTGCTTCTTGCAGAAATCGACCTTTCTGCTGGTGTAACCGCAGGTGTGGGTATGGCACTGTTTGTGGTCTTGAACCAGATGATGGGTATCAACTGGATCATCGCGATCATTGCTGCACTCGCACTGGGTTCACTTGTTGGTTGGGTTATCGGTATCTTCGTTGCTAAGATCGGTGTTCCCTCCTTCGTTGTGACACTGGGTCTGTTCCTGGGCTTCCAGGGCCTCATGCTCGTCATGCTCGGCGATGGTGGCCTCTTCCGCCTCGACGTTCCTGAGCTCAAGGCCATCATGAACTCCAACATGCCTGTTGCAGGTGGTTGGATCATGCTCGCTGTCATGGTTGGTGTTTCGCTGGCTCTGGGCTTCTATGACCGTGCACGTCGTGCAAAGTCCGGTGTGGCTAACCGCCCCATCGCTCTGATGCTTTCTCGTGTGGCATTGATTGCTGTCCTCGGTGGTATTGCCGTCGGCGCAATGAGCGTCAACCGTAGCGTTTCGGTTGTCCCCATCGAAGGTGTCCCCATCGTTATCCCGATCGTGATCGGAATCCTCTTCATCGGTACTTTCGTGCTCGACCGCACCACCTTCGGTCGTCACCTCTACGCCGTGGGTGGTAACCCTGAAGCTGCACGTCGTGCAGGTATCAAGGTTGCAAAGATCCGCATCACCGCCTTCATCATCTGTTCCACACTCGCTGTGGTTTCTGGTGTTCTTGCAGCGAGCCGTATCGGTGCTATCGAATCGACCGCAGGTCGTTCGATTGTGCTCTCCGGTGTTGCTGCAGCTGTTGTGGGTGGCGTGAGCCTCTTCGGTGGCCGTGGTCGTTTGATCCACGCAGCTATCGGTGCTTTGGTTATCGCCATCATCGACAACGGCCTGGGCCTCATCGGCCTTCCAGCTGGTGTGAACTTCTTGGTCACCGGTGCAGTTCTGATTGCCGCTGCAACCATCGACGCTCTGTCGCGTAAGCGTTCAGGCGGCGGTGTGCGCGTCTAACCTTCCAGGTTATGAATGCCCCTGACACTGTAAATGTGTCGGGGGCATTCCTGATTCAGCGAGAATACATCTATGAGCATCCAACGAGAACCCTCCGGCTTTACTCGTCTCACGACGAGCTCCGGTGCTTCGATGCTGGTATCCACCTTGGGTGCTCGCATCGTGGAACTGTGGGTTCCTGACAAGCAAGGAACACTCGGCAATGTCGTGGTGGGCATGCCCGCAGCAGAGCATTACCAGGAGCGAGCAAACCTCTATCTCGGCTGCACAGTAGGTCGCGTTGCCGGCCGGATTCCGGGAGCACACTTCCAGGGCGGTGGGCTCTCGTTTTCCCTGGAACCTAACGAAGGCGCTAACCAACTCCACGGCGGGGGCGAAGAAAGCTTTGACCGCGTCGAGTGGGAACTGGTCACCTTCGAAAGCGCAGACAGTGTCACGGCAGAGTTCCACTACGTCAGCCCTGCAGGCCAAGAAGAGTACCCCGGCGAGCTCACTGTCATCTCACGTTATGAACTCACTGCCGAATGTGTCTTCACCTCAACACTGATGGCAGAAACCACAGCGGCCTGCCCCGTGAATCTCACCACCCACAGCTACTGGAATCTCTCCGGAACACCAGGAACCACTATCCATGACCATGTGCTTATTGCAGATCTGGCATGGCATGTGGAGACCGGTGAAGGTCAACTACCCACGGGTGAGCTCACACCTGCTGCGCAGGAGCTCTCTCTTGCAGCCTCTGGCTGGGATGACACGTTTGTGTTGGCAGAGCGTGAGCATGTCACCACACCTGCAGCCACACTTACGCACCCTGCATCAGGAAGAACTCTTCAGGTCTACACAACTGAGCCAGCCATCCAGATTTACACCGCGGGATATCTTCCAGAAGAAACATTCGATGAGGGACACGTGCTCACCCCATTCGGTGGGGTTTGCTTAGAGCCACAGCGAATCAATGACAATCCTGTGTTTCCCCAGTTCCCCAGCATTGTGCTGCAGCCAGGGGACGCCTATACACACGTGACCTCGCACGTGTTTACGGCTTCTCAGGGCGTTTAGCGCTCTTCCAGGCCCCAGGCCTGTCCATAGCCACCCTCGGCTTCAGGCTTTGCCATCAGCTCAAGGAAGGGCACAGCGTCAAAGGCTTCAGGGCCGAGCACGCCAGCACCTGCCCAGGTTCCTTGTGCCAGGAGCTCAAGGGCAATCACGGGGTTGAGTGCGGTCTGCCAGACCACACACTGACTTTCGTATTCCGCCATTGTCCACTCGTTATCACTGACGTGATAGATGTAGACCTCGCGGGGCTTGCCATCTTTACCTAAGCCGGTGACCCACACACCCGCACAGGTCTTACCTGTCATGCGAGGACCAATGGTGGCAGGATCGGGCAGTGCAGCTGCCACCACGTCACGTGGGGCAACCATGGCGGGGCCCCCAGCCGTGCGGACCTTGAGGGGTTCGATGGAATCCAGACCAAGCTGGTGCAGGGTCTTGAGAATTCCAATGAATTCATCACCCAATCCGTATTTGAAAGTCACACGCTTCGCGTCAAGCCAGCGAGGCATCATGAGCACTTCTTCGTGCTCCACATTCACACACTCAACCGGACCAATGCCCTCGGGGAAGTTAAACACTTCAGGCTCACTAAATGGAGGTGTGGTGAACCAGCCCTTGTCCTTTTCCCAGATCACAGGCGGGTTGAGGCATTCCTCAATCGTCGTCCAGATGCTAAATGACGGCGCAAAGATTTCATTGCCTTCGTCGTCCCGCACAACCAGGTTCGCTCCGTCACGGGTGCCCAGCTCATCAATAGAACTAAACAGGTGGTCCTGCGCATAGCGGGCAAAGACATTGGACATGCCTGGCTCAACACCAATGCCGACCAGAGCAAGGCGGTCTGCCTTCTCCCAGTCCCCCGCTGCAGCGAACTGCTCGTCTCCGAGCTTCACACCGGTTTCGGAAAACGGGTTGGTGGGGTGGGGCAGGGACAAGGTCATCGCCATGTCGAGGTAGTCCGCATCGGCGGCGAGCGCGCCGGCAAAGATGGTTTGCACGAACTTAGGCTCCACGGCGTTCATCACGTGGGTGGCTCCGTGGCGTTTGGCCACTTCGGCCACGTTCTCGGCATTGGAGGCATCAATCTTGTCGGCGATGAAGCGGCCATCAATGGCGGCAGCACCGTGCTTAGCCTTGAGCCACTCGATGGTGCGCTCAGCTCGCGTGATGTCGTAATCGGTCACCACCATGAGCTCAAAGAAGGACCGACGTGCGGAAATCTTGGCAATGGCGTCTCCGACGCCACCAGCGCCAACAAGCAGAATTCTCATGCTTCTGACGTTACTCCTGGAAGTGGTAAATGTGTCTGGGTGTGTGCTGACAAGTAGTCTGGTGGGGAAGACGCATCAGCGTCCATCCCAGCGAAATTGAGTAGCGATGACATCCCCTAGCCCTGCACCCTCTGGAATCTCCAGAGCGCGGTCACGGACGCTTCGGGTTGTTCCCCTGCTGGGACCGGCATTAGTTGCAGGTGTGGCCTATCTGGACCCCGGCAATGTTGCGTCCAACATGACGGCCGGTGCACAGTTTGGCTACCTGCTGGTGTGGGTTGTGGTGGTGGGCAACTTGGTTGCCTGGCTGGTTCAATATCTTTCCGCCAAGTTGGGTCTTGCGACAGGTAAGTCTTTGACCCAGATTCTGGGTGAGCGGATCAAGAACAAATGGCTGCGCCGTGGCTTCTGGGTTCAGGCTGAGATTGTCGCCATGGCGACGGACCTCGCAGAGGTCGTCGGTGGCGCTATTGCCTTCAACTTGCTCTTTGGCTTCCCGCTGCTAGCCGGCGGCATGGTGATGGGCCTGTTGTCATTACTGTTGCTTTCTCTGCGCGATCGCTCGGGAGCCAAGGCTTTTGAGCGCATCATTATTGCCTTGCTGTTGGTTATCTCGGTGGGCTTCGGTATGGGGCTTGTGGTGGCACCGCCGGATCCCGGTTCCATCCTGGGTGGACTTGTCCCCCAGTTCGATGGCTCGGCCTCGGTGTTGCTGGCTGCCTCGATCTTGGGTGCGACAATCATGCCGCACGCCATCTATGCCCACTCTGCGCTCACGCGTGACCGTTTTGGGCTGGTGTTGGCCGGTGTTGAGCGCGGCAAGATTCTCAAGGCCACCCGCGTTGATGTGACCGTGGCATTGATTATTGCTGGTGGCGTGAACCTGGCCATCTTGCTGACCGCTGCTGTGAGCCTGCAGGGCGTTCCGGGCACTGACACTCTCGAGGGTGTGTATGCGGCGCTGAGTAACAACCTGGGGCCGGTTATTGCGGTGTTGTTTGCTGTGGGCCTGCTGGCTTCTGGTCTGGCTTCCACTTCCGTGGGTGCCTATGCCGGTGCGGAAATCATGAGTGGCCTCACCGATATTCAAATTCCCCTGCTATGGCGCAGGGTGATTACGTTGATTCCCGCCTTCATCATCTTGAGCTTGGGTGCAGACCCCACCTGGGCATTGATCATTAGCCAGGTGGTTCTTTCCTTCGGTATTCCCTTTGCGCTGATTCCGTTGGTGATTTTCACCCGGGATAAGAACATCCTGGGCGTGGACATCAACCGTGGCGTGACCACAGCCCTGGCTGTGGTGGCCTCGGTGTTCATCATCGGCCTGAATGGTGTCCTGCTCTGGATCACCTTCATTGGCTAGCCACAGAAGTTAAAGCGAAAGGGCGCCATCCCCGAAGGAATGACGCCCTGAAGCGTGTAGTACTTGTGACTACTTGAGGACGACGGTTGCGCCAGCCTCGGTAAGTGCAGCCTTTGCCTTCTCAGCAGCGTCCTTGTTGGCGCCTTCGAGAACGGTTGCAGGTGCTCCATCAACGAGTGCCTTAGCCTCACCCAGACCGAGGTTGGTGATGGTACGCACCTCCTTGATGACAGCAATCTTGTTTGCGCCAGCAGCCTCGAGAACGACGTCAAAAGAGTCCTTCTCTTCTACTGCCTCAGCAGCTGCAGCAGGTGCGCCTGCAGCAGCAACAGCTACGGGAGCTGCAGCGGTGACCTCGAAGGTCTCCTCGAATGCCTTAACGAACTCGCTGAGCTCGATGAGTGAGAGCTCCTTGAAAGCCTCGATGAGCTGCTCAGTTGAGAGCTTTGCCATGATTTTCTCCTAATGTTTTTTGGTTATAACCGAGAACTAGTAAGGACTAGTTGCCGGACTCTTGCTTTGCACGCAGTGCGTCGACCGTGCGAACGGCCTTCGACAGTGGTGCGGTGAACAGGTATGCGGCACCGAATAGTGAGGCCTTCGCAGCTCCGGCAAACTTTGCCAGAAGTACTTCGCGGGACTCGAGATCGGCGAGCTTTCCAACCTCAACTGCGTCGAGAGGCTTACCGTCGAAGTAGCCGCCCTTCATGATGAGCTGAGGGTTTGCCTTGGCAAAGGCACGCAGAGCCTTCGCAACAGCGACTGCGTCACCGTGTACGAAAGCGATAGCCGAAGGACCAGCAAGCTGGTCATCGAGACCGGTGATGCCGGCCTTAGCGGCAGCAATCTTGGTCAGCGTGTTCTTTACCACGGCGTAAGTCGCGTGCTCACTGATGGACTTGCGCAGCTCCTTGAGCTGAGCAACAGTGAGGCCGCGGTACTCGGTGAGCAGTACTGCATTCGAGTTTTCGAAGTTCTTCGAAAGCTCAGAAAGCATTGCTTCCTTGTTCGCCATGGCGCTCCTTGTGGTATCTACACCCCACTTGTGTGGAGTGATTAGCCTTCAGACCGCTCAAACTAAAAAAGCTCCAGCGCAGGGCTGGAGCGAAGGAACTCATACGAATATGAACATCACTAACAGTTAGCCTGCGCGGGTCTTCGCCGAAACGAAACTTAGATTGGGTGTTTACTTTCGTAACACACCAATAACCAGCGGTCTTTGGTTACCTCTAGGTTAC
>JBEGUL010000010.1:0-13166 GCA_041178865.1 Actinomycetota bacterium
CGGTGGTGAACTGGCGACTTCCACGCCCACCACAACAAAGGGATTTGCAGGGGTAGTCGAACCCACGCGATGACGGTGAGCAGGGTGTTGTCGCTACCCAGCTGATCGAAGGCGTACCAAATGTTCGCAGGCCACACGGCGAGCAATGTGAACACAGTCAAGAGCGGCGCCCAGCGCCACTTCATGATGAGACCAAGAGCGCACAGCAACTCCACAACACCACTGGCGTAGACAAGCGCAAGGTTGATTGTCTCACCCAGCTCGGGTGGCATCAGCCAGAGGAAACCACCTGGTGAGACCAGATGAAGAACGCCGCTGACCGTGAACAGCGCAATGACAATCCAACTTCCGACACCACGCTTGGTCATGATTACTTCCGCTTCTTCTTTGCCAAGGCATCAGCCTTGATGTGAGCAGCCTTTTGAGCTTTTGCAGCTGCGGCATGTGGTGCAAGCCATGCTTCTACGTCATCAGCTGTGCGAGGAAGGGCAATCGAGAGGTTCTCCGCACCGGTTGCAGTAACGAGGATGTCATCTTCGATACGCACACCAATTCCGCGGTATTCCTCAGGAACTGTTAAGTCATCTGGCTGGAAGTAGAGACCAGGTTCAATAGTGAAGATCATTCCTTCCTTCACTTCGCCATCCATATACATCTCTCGACGTGCCTGAGCACAGTCGTGCACATCGATGCCTAGGTGATGGCTGGTGCCATGAACCATATAGCGGCGGTGGTGTCCGTTCTCGGGAAGCAAAGCCTCTTCGGCAGTGACGGGGAGTAAGCCCCACTCAGCTGTCTTTCGTGCGATGACACCCATCGCAGTGTTGTGCACATCCCGGAAAGTAATTCCAGGCTTCACGATCGCGAACGCGGCGTCAGCTGCTTCACGCACTGCTTCATAGACCTTGCGTTGAATGGGAGTGAAGATTCCATTCACGGGCAGGGTGCGAGTGACATCAGCGGTGTAGTAGCTATCGCGCTCCACGCCCGCATCAATCAAGATCAGGTCGCCGTCGTTGACCACGCCATCATTGGTCACCCAATGCAAGATGCAGGCGTGATCACCACTGGCAGCAATAGTGCTGTATCCGACACCATTGCCTTCCAGCCGAGCACGTGAGGCGAATGCGCCTTCTACTAAACGCTCACCGCGTGTGTTTCCTGCAATAGCAGGAAGCACACGGGCAATGTCGGCAAAGCCGCGGATGCTGGAAGCGACCGCTTCACGCATCTCGTGTATTTCATAGGCGTCCTTCGTCAAGCGCATCTCGGAGAGATCGCGTGCGAGGTCCTCGGGAAGCTCAGTTACTTCAACATCCTTCTGAGCTAATTCATTGAGGTGACGTGTCGTAATAGCGAGGTCTCCGGCTACTTGAGCCAATGAGGGTCGTGGCCCAATCCAGAATTCACCAATGTCACTGTTGGCATAGAACTCGTCAGAGTCACGGCCAGCGCGCTCGCGGAAATAGAGTGTGGCATCGTGGCCTGAAGTAGTGGGTTCCAGCACCAGAACGGAGTCAGGTTCAGAATCTGAACCCCACCCGGTGAGCCAGCTAAAGGCAGAGCTGGCCCGAAAGGGATAAAAGGTGTCATTACTGCGGCGCTTCATAGCGCCGGCAGGAATGACAAGGCGCTTGCCGGCGTACAGCTTGCTGAGCTTTTCCCGACGCGCAGCTGCAAATGAGGCCTGCTCGCGTGCTACGGGAATCTCTTCAGCACGGTCGGCCCATTCGCTAGAGATGTAGTGCTTGAAGGCGTCTGAACCTGGAGTGGTTGACCTGTTGGCGGTTCCCTCAGGGACTTCGTGGGTGGCTTCCTCGGAGTTCATGACTCCAGTCTCTCACCGCTCAGAAGAGAAAGCTCTCACTTGTTCACACCTTGTCTCCAGCCGGGCATAGAGTGAAAGGGTGGAAGCATTCTTGAGAGCCCAGGGTCCTATTGACCTTCACCTCCATAGCAATGTCTCCGATGGCACGGGATCTCCCACTGACGTGGTTCGAGAAGCTCACTCGGCCGGCATTCGCACAATGGCTCTCACCGATCACGACACAGCAGCTGGCTGGGACGAAGCCCGTGAAGAGTGTCTGCGTCTCGGCATGACATTCGTTCCCGGGATGGAGTTCAGCGCACGCATTGAACAGGGCAGCATCCACATCCTTGCCTACCTGGTAGACCCCAACTTTGCACCCCTCGCGGAGGAGCTGGACAAGCTCCAGAACGACCGCGAGAACCGCCTTCGACAGATGACAGAAAACGTCGGCGCAGATTACGACATCACCTGGGAACACGTGATGGAGCAGGTTTCTGCTTCGGGTAAATCTCTGGGACGACCTCACCTTGCCGATGCGCTTGTTGCGAGGGGAATCATTGGGGAGCGTGGGGAGGCTTTCGATGGCATCCTGTCCAAGAACGGCCCGTATTACGTCTCTCAATATGCTCTAGGGCCTGTGGATGCTGTGAAGCTGATTCGAGCGGCTGGCGGTGTCCCCGTGATTGCACACCCCACGACCAAGGGTCGAGTGGCCCCGATGGAATACATCGACCGTCTGATTGATGCAGGGCTTGGTGGTTATGAGATTGACCACCGCGAAAACATGGAGCCGGGAAAGACAATCCTGCGTGAATTATGTCTCGAGCGCGGATTGATCATTACTGGTTCAAGCGACTACCACGGCACGGGGAAGCCCAACCAGCCTGGTGAGAACACCACCGAGCCTGAGATGCTGGCCAAGATCATTGAGCAGGGAACAGGCTCCTCACCCAGCTATCCCAGCTAGTTAGTTGGCGTAAAAGGTTCCCTTGCCTTTGACGCTGGAGGCAATGCTGGGGATTTTTCCGTCACCGTAAGCGGCGAGTACTTCAGAGATAACCACCTGATAGCCGTCATACCAGCGCTGAACACCGGCTTTTGCAGTGAGGTGCTCAGGGAAGCGGGAGAACTCTTTCAGAGTCTCTTTATCCGCAAAGTAGTAAATGGAGTTCTTCACTCCTCCTTCTGGGGCAAGCCACCGTTCAACGCCGAGGTAACCAGGCATGGCCTGAACGTATTCCTCGATGGCGTCATCGAGACGATAGAACTCGTCGTCGTAGGTGCCGGGTTTAAAGATGAATTGAGCTGAAAACAACAGGTTTCCTTCGACTTATGAACCAATGAGAGCGAACTCGTGCGGGCCAACGGCAATCAATGCGCAGTAGATGGCAAAGACAGAGGCCATCACACCCAGGATGATGAATTGGTGATCCATGGTGAAGCGGAAGAGCCGGGCAAGTTGTGCGTTGCCCTTCTCGCCTCGGATTAATCGCCAAACGGGTGGAAGGAGTACCGGAACCATCGCAATGATGTAAATCACCAGGATGGTGGGTAGTTGCAACCACCATGGCACGTGTGACACCGACACATCATGGATAGCGGGTACCAGCAAAGCAAAGCTGGTGATGTCCTTGATACTCAGCGCAAAAGCGAACGCAAAGAACGTCACAGGCTTTGCTTTGGCGATGCGCTTGGTCAGTCCCTGCTCAGCTGATTTTGCCAGATCAGGGTGGGGAATAAACAACCACACTGCCATGCCAGCTAGAACGAGTGCTGCCGCAGACCAGATGTATCCACCGATGATATCGGGAGAGTGAGGTGTGGTCTTAGGGAGCGTGGCAAAACCGGCAGTCAATGCAACGCAGGCAATGAGAAAAGCCAAACCAGAGCCCGAAGCCACAGCAAGACTGCGTAAGAACCACTTCTGCGAACCCGAGGTCAACAATTGAAGTCCCAAAAGGGACGGAGTGAATGAAGCACCGATGGCGAGCGGGATAACCCGCACCAAAAGTTCTACTTCATCCACGCCGATGTTCATGGAGAAACTGCTTATGCTCCGCCGAGACCTGGACCGCGACGGCGGTTACGGGTGCGAGTGCGAGAAGGGTTGTTGCCATCGTGATGTTCATCACCGCGACCATCGTGGGCACCACCGGCAACACCGTGTGTGCCCTCAGGGCTCACGTGCTTGGGTGGGTTGTTCACGCGGCGACGATTACGGTCACCTGATCCTGCAGGCTTCTGGCCTTCGCGCTGACGGCCTGTGTGAGCTCCATCCGCATCCTTGGTGGGAGGAGTGGACTTGAGTCGCCCCTTGGCATCAGTGGGGATGTTGAGGTCAGTAAAGAGGTGAGGTGAAGAGGAGTAGGTCTCGGTGGGTTCGGGCTGACCGAACTCCAGCGCCTTGTTGATCAGCGCCCACTTATGCAGGTCTTCCCAGTCCACGAAGGTCACTGCGATACCGGTTTTTCCGGCACGGCCGGTGCGGCCTGCGCGGTGCAAGTAGGTCTGGTCTTCATCAGGAATGGTGTGGTTGATCACGTGGGTCACGTCATCAACGTCGATACCTCGGGCTGCCACGTCGGTAGCAATGAGGATTTCCTTCTTGCCGGACTTGAACTGAGCCATGCCGCGTTCACGCTGTTCCTGGTTGAGGTCACCGTGAACAGCAACGGCAGGGAATCCACGGTCAGTGAGTTCTTCGACCAGGCGTGACGCAGCACGCTTGGTGCGAGTGAAGATGACGGTCTTGCCGCGGCCTTCTGCCTGGAGGATACGAGCAATAACCTCGTCCTTGTCCATGTTGTGCGCGCGGTACACCAGGTGCTTGATGTTGGCCTGAGTCAGGCCCTCATCAGGATCCGTTGCACGAATGTGGATGGGGTTGTTCATGAAGCGACGAGCCAGAGCAACGATGGGCCCAGGCATGGTTGCCGAGAACAACATGGTGTGACGCTGGGGAGGAGTCTGCGAGAAGATCTTCTCGATGTCGGCCAAGAAGCCGAGGTCGAGCATCTTGTCAGCCTCATCGAGAACGACTTCTTGAATCTCAGCCAGGCTCAGCAAGCGCTGGTTGGCAAGGTCAAGCAAACGACCAGGGGTTCCCACCACGATCTGAGCACCAGCCTTGAGCTGCTCGACCTGACCTTCGTAGGACTTTCCGCCGTAGATAGAAACAACCTTGGTCTCACGGTTGGAGGTGGCAAGTTCCATGTCTTCAGCAACCTGAACACACAGCTCACGGGTGGGCACGACAACAAGCACCTTCACACCGGGGCCGGGGTTGGTTCCCAGGCGCTGAATGATGGGCAAACCGAAACCAAAGGTCTTACCGGTACCGGTCTTGGCCTGACCAATGATGTCCTGGCCACCCAGGGCCAAAGGAATGGTCTGCTCTTGAATGGGGAAGGGTTCAAGAATTCCCTGTGAGGCAAGAGCCTCAACAATGTCCGCGTCGATGTTTAAATCTGCAAAAGTCACAAAGTGCCTGTCGTAATAAAAGGTTCTACGCCTTTTTATTCGTCACACAGGCGTAGGGCTACCGATCCGATGCCGGTAGCGACGTATCAAGCCTATCTCGCCTCGCTCGTATGCCCGTTTAGGCATAGGGTTGATGCGTGGTCTTTTCTTGGTTTGGTATGCGCAAGCGCAGAGTCGTTGCCCCTACCCTCAAGCCACGTCAAGACAAGGTTGAACGCGAAGACAAGGTCGATCTGAAGGACATGGCCCCTGATGTGGTGCCCTTCTTGGCCCAGGTTGCCTATTTCGAACTCGCTGTTTTCGAGTCCTTGACCCGTGCCGTGACTGCTGCTCCCACCTTGGCTGCCAAAGAGGGCCTAAGTGCTGCTGCGGGAGAAGTACTCGCTAAACACCACGGTCTTGTTGCAGAACTGCGCAAGAAAAAGGTGGACCCTGCTGAGGCTATGGAGCCATTTGCTCCAGCTATAGACCGGTTCGAACGGCTCACGGTTGGCCGTGACTGGTATGAAATGCTGCTGGGCGTTTATTTGACCGCAGGTTTTCTTGATGATTTCTTTATTCGCTTGGTTCCAGGTCTACCCAAGGCTCTTGCGGGACGCGTAGAGATCGTGCTCGAAACTGATCGTTCCGCTGAGGTGATTGTTCTCTTACTCAAGGAAGGGATTGAGGCTGACCCGACCCTGTCATCTCGCCTTGCTGTTTGGGGACGTCGCCTCGTGGGTGATACGCAGCTTGTTGCTCGCTCCGCTTTGCAGATGTCAGACAACCGTGACGATGACGAAGAACGAATTGAGCCCGTCTTTACTGACCTCATCGCAGCACACTCGCGCCGTATGGATGAGCTCGGTCTCACCGCCTAGGGATTAGCTGCTTTCTTGAGCCTGATCCGGTGTGCTCGGGGTTCCTGAAAGTGACTGCAGTCTGGTCACCATTTCACGAATGTGAAGGGTTGCATCAGAGTTCACCCCAGAACTGAGCAACACAGAACCCACCATGCGCTCATGTTCTTCACGGGCAGCAACACTTTCCCTGAGGGCAGTGATGTGTGTGAAATCATCTGGTGCAGGAATGACGTGATCCGTTGCAACAGAGACATTTTCCGCAAGCTCAGAATCCTGAGCATTCTTCGGAGCAGAACGCTTGAGGAGTATGCCGATTACTAAGGCAAGAGCGAGAAGCCCGAACGCGAAGTAAACGGCTTCCATGGGGTGTTAGCCGACGAAACCGATACGGCGGTTCTGGTCAGAACCGACCTCAACGAAAGCAATGTTGGCGGATGCGACCAGGTAAACCTTGCCCTTGTCATCCGACAGCTTCAACACAGGAGAAGAGCCATTGAGTGCGTTCGCAACCAGAGTCTCAACCTCTGCCATCGTCTGAGAGGTCTCCAGACCAATCTCACGAGACGTGTTGATCATGCCAATGCGAATTTCCATGTGAAGACCTTTCGAAGTGCGAACAAGCCAACACTATGACAAAAAGCGGGGCCCACCATATTGGTGAGCCCCGCTTTCGCGCACAGAGTAACTATCCTCGGTGAGCACGCAGCTTGGCTGCGACCTCGAGAGCATCGTTTTCTGGTGCAGAGGAGTTGCGTCCGGGTCGTGCTGTGAAGAGGTACAGGGCACCAACTCCAGCAACAATGACCAGACCGATCAGCACGATGTAGTCGGTGACAAAGTCACCAGACGTACCAGGCTTTGCCAACAGATACATCGCGAACAGACCCCAAGCAAGTGCCAGGATGTTCACGATCCAACCGCCTACTTTACCCAGGCTGAACTGGCCAGCAGGTTGCCAACCCTGGAAGCGCTTGCGCAGCGCTGCCAGAACAACAGCCTGGAAGGCGATGTAAATACCGAGGACGGCGAAGGCGGTGACCTGCAAGAGCAGACCTGCTGGACCAACGTACACAATCACAGCAATGATCGCGGGGATCAGGCTAGCGACCAAGAGTGCGTTAGCAGGAACCTGACGGGTGGAAAGCTTCGCCATCCACTTGTGCCCAGGAAGCATCTCATCGCGAGAGAACGAGTAGAGCAAACGGCTTGCCGCTGCCTGCAGGCTCAGAACACAGGAGAGGAATGCCATTACGGCAATCACCAGGAATACCTTGGCACCGAAGGTACCCAAAGAACTCTCCAGGATCCCGGGGATGGGGTCCATGTCTTCACCGTTGACGATAGAGATCAGGTTAGGCGCAGCCATCACGTAACCCGCGAAGGAGAGCAGTGCTGAAACGCCACCAATCAGAATCGTCAGATACATTGCACGTGGAATGCGTCGACCTGGGTTCTCTACTTCTTCAGCAACGTCGCCACAGGCTTCAAAGCCGTAGAAGAGGAAGAGGCCGGCAATAGCTGCACCGATGAATGCGGCTGTATATCCGCCTTCTCCCGTGTTGCCCATTGCAGTGAAGAAGACGCTCCAGTCGTTTCGGCGTTGGAAGATGAGCAGGTATAGACCCAGCACAATCACACCGGTGAGCTCTGCGGCCAAACCAATGCGTGCAACACGAGCCATGGTCTTCGTTCCAGCGAAGTTCAACAGTAAAGCAACACCGAGAAGGATCAGCGTCAGAATCAACTCTGATTCACGCGTAGCCACGATGTCGAGCAAGCTCGACAAGAAGAAGCTGCCGTAGTCCGCAACAGCCGTGATCGTAACGATCATGGCCCAGATGTAGACCCAGGCTGCCATCCATGCATAGCGCTTGCCCCAGAGGCGACGTGCCCAGGGGTAGATGCCGCCGGCAATGGGGAATTGGGACACTACCTCACCGAAGACGAGGGAGACCAATAGCTGGCCACCTCCCACGATGAGGATCCAGAAGATAGAGGGAGGACCGGCAACACTCAACGCCACAGCGAAGAGCGAGTACACACCAACAAGTGGTGAGAGGTAGGTGAAGCCCAGGGCAAAGTTCGCCCAGAAGGACATAGAACGCTTGAACGAGTCGTCATAACCGAGCACCGCTAAGTGCTCAGCATCACCCATTTGGGTGCCGACTGAACCTTTGTCTGACATGGTGACCTTTCGTAGAGGAGATGGGCACTCGGTCAAACATGCTCAACAACGTTGTTCAGCATTGCGTTTAACATCACACCACATCGTGTGGGCCCAAACTACTCTTCAGAATGCCCCTGTGACTAGAGGTCAATGAGGTGTTTCTTCACGCCACTCATTCGAAGGCGAACGACAATAAGATGGCGTTATGGCAACACCTGCTCACGCCAATGACGGCATTCTTTCGGGTATCCGGGTTCTGGATTTTTCCCGCGTACTTGCCGGTCCTTACGCCACAATGACCTTGGCTGACTTTGGTGCGGATGTCATCAAGGTTGAGAGCGCTGGTGGTGATGACACCCGCGGGTGGCGCCCACCCGTGGATAACCAGGGGGTATCCACCTATTACTCCAGCGTGAACCGCAACAAGCGTTCTGTGATTCTTGACCTGCGCTCCCCGGAAGGCAAAGCGAAAGCTGAAGAACTTCTTGCCAGTGCTGATGTGGTGATTGAGAACTTCCGCCCCGGAGTGATGACCAAATTGGGTTTCAACTTTGAAGCAGCTCAGAAAATCAACCCGGGCATCATCTATTGCTCGATTACCGGTTTTGGTTCCGGCAAGGGAGCAGCACTTGCCGGGTATGACTTACTCGTGCAAGCACTCGGTGGTCTGATGAGCGTCACTGGCCCTCAGGATGGTGGGCCCACAAAAGTCGGTGTTGCATTGATCGACATCATGACGGGGATGAACGCGGTGCAAGGCATCCTGCTCGCCCTCAAAGCCCGTGACGATACAGACCCCACTCAGTGGAAAGGTCAATTGATTCAGGTTGACCTGATGACCACACTTCTTTCTGCCATGACTAACCAAGCATCTGCAGCACTTAATGCAGGCGTGACACCCGTCAGATTAGGAAATGCCCACCCCAGCATCTCTCCCTATGAGCTCTATGAAGCTCAGGATCGACCAGTGCTGATTGCCGTGGGTAATGACAAGCAATTCCAAGCTTTGGTCACCTTGTTAGAAGTTGAACACCTCGCCCAAGACCCCCGCTTTAGCGATAATCCCAGTCGGGCCACGCATCGTGAGCTCTTGCGGGTGGAACTTGAAGCTGTCCTTGTTACTCGCCCTGGGTTGCAGTGGGTGGAGTTACTCAATTCTGAGGGTGTACCTGCAGGGCTGGTTAATACGCTTCCCGAGGCGTTCGAGTTTGCTGAATCCTTAGAGCTCGATGCGGTGGTGGAAATCCGCAGCGCAGATGGTGGTCATAGCTACCGCCAGGTTGTGAGCCCCATCAATATTCCTGGCCGGGGGGCCAGTTATCGGCTTGCTCCGCCCACGCTGGGGGAGCATAGTGAAGATGTCAGCTGGCTAAATATCGATATTGATGTCGACACGTCAGCAGAGTCAAAGTAAGGAAAACAATGAGCACCAACGCATTCCCTGATGTTTCTGTGATGGACGAGGTCTTCGACCTGCACGCCCTGCTCAGCCCCGAAGAAATCGAGTGGGCAATGAAAGCGCGCACCTTTGCGCAGACACAGATTCGTCCCGTGATTGAAGATGACTTTGACAAGAAATATTTCCGCAAGGAGCTCATTCCGCTGATTGCGGAGCAGGGATTCCTCGGTATGCACCTCAAGGGGTATGGCTGCGGCGGGGCATCGGCTGTGAGCTACGGATTGGTCTGCCTTGAGTTCGAAGCCGTCGATAGCGGCTGGCGCACATTTGTTTCCGTCATGGGCTCCTTGGCCATGTCTGCGATTTATAAGTATGGAACCGAAGAACAAAAGAACTACTGGCTTCCGCAGATGGCCAAGGGCGAAAAGCTAGGCTGCTTCGGCCTCACCGAACCCCACGGTGGTAGTGACCCTGCGAACATGTTGACCACGGCCACGAAGGTCGGGGACACCTGGGTCATCAACGGCGCCAAGCGTTGGATCGGCTTGGCAACCCTGGCTGACATCTGCATCGTGTGGGCAATGACCGATGAGGGTGTGCGGGGCTTTATTGTCCCCACAGACACTCCTGGCTTCAAAGCCACTGCGATCGATGGCAAGCTCTCCATGCGTGCTTCGATTCAGTGCGACATTGAGTTCACAGATGTGACGATTCCAGCTGATGCGATTCTGCCGGGGGCTAAGGGACTCTCAGGTCCTTTTGGCTGCCTCAACGAGGCACGTTATGGAATCATCTGGGGTGCGATGGGTGCCGCTCGCGCATGCTTGGATGCTGCAATCAACCGCTCGAAGAGCCGTGAAGTATTTGGTAAGCCCATTGGGTCTTTCCAAATCACACAGGCCAAGTTGGCAGATATGACCCTTGAATACGAAAAGGGCGTGCTTCTTGCCCTCCACATTGGCCGTCAGAAAGATGCGGGCACGCTCAACCTGACACAGATCAGTGTGGGAAAGCTCAACAACGTTCGCGAGGCTCTCAAGATCGCGCGTGAAGCGCGCACTATCTTGGGCGGTGACGGAGTCACCAGTGAATTCCCTGTCATGCGCCACATGGCGAACCTGGAATCCGTGCGCACTTATGAGGGCACAGATGAGATACACCAGCTGGTAGTTGGTCGAGCCCTTACGGGGCTCAACGCTTTTAGCTAAAGGCCGGTTTATAAACCTGGGTAATCCTCGTTATATGCAGCGAGGACATCACCAATAGAAGCGTCCAACTTGAGGGCGCCCTTATCGAGATAGAGGCCTCTGGTGCAGAAGCGCTCGAGGTCTCTTTCATTGTGAGAAACGAAGAAGAGGGTGCGACCTTCGGTCAGCATCTCCTCAATGCGGGTGTAGCACTTGTTCTTGAAGGCCTTATCGCCCACGGCAAGTACTTCGTCCACGAGTAGGACAGGCTCTTCCAAGCTGGTGACGACAGAGAACGCCAAGCGCACCTTCATGCCAGAGGAGAGGTGCTTATAGGGGGTGTCGAGGAAGTCTTCGATCTCAGCAAATTCGATGATGTCATCGAACTTGGCCGCAACCTGCTCGCGGGTCATGCCGTGAAGTCCGGCGGTGAGGTAGACGTTGTCCCGCACCGTGAGATCATCGACGAACCCACCGGTTATTTCGATCAGGGGGGCAACACCAGCGTTGACGTTGACAGTGCCCTCATCGGGAATGAGCACGTTTGCTACCAGCTTGAGCAAAGTGGACTTGCCTTGTCCATTACGCCCGACCACACCAATGGCTTCACCCGCGTGAACGGCAAAGCTGACGTTTCGCAGAGCCCAGAACTCGTTGGGCTTCGAGCGGCGTGCTTTTGTTGAAAACAGGTCTTTGAAAGAGCGTCGACCTTTGTGGTTGCGGCGGAAGCGAATGCCCGCATCAGAGACGGTGATCACAGTGGGAGATGTCATTAGATCTCCTTCAATACAGAACGTTCAGCACGCTTGAAAATCCACAGTCCCAAACCAAGAATGGCAACGGACATGGCTGCGGAAATGCCGACAACTCCCCAGTTGAGTTCCTCAGGGAAGAACGCTGCACGGTAAAGATCAAAGATGCCAGCTAAGGGGTTGAAAGCAGCCCAGGGCTGAATGGCTGCGGGAAGGTCACCGAAGGCGTAGATGATGGGGGAAGCGTAAAAGAGGAAACGAAGAACGAGTTTGATCGCTCGTTCGAGGTCACGAAAGAAGACCACCAGGGGCGCAACAATCAAACCAATGCCGAAGGTCAGGATGGCTTGCAAGATGATCGCGAGCGGGAAATAAATGACTTCCCAGCTGAGCTGAGCACCAGCAATGACAGCAAACAGTGCCAAGACGGGCAGCGCAAAGACAAACTCAATGCCCTTCCCCAAGACAATGCTGGCAACCCAAATACTGCGGGGGATCGCGGTTGAACGCACTAACTTGGCTGACTTGAGGAATGCCCGGGTGGAGTCAGAGACAGCACCGTTGAACCACATCCACGGCAGCAGTCCGGCGAGGAGAAAGACGATGTAGGGCTCGGTGCCGGCAGCACGCTGGAATACCTGAGTGAAGATAAACCAGTAAATGCCACTCATAATCAGTGGATCAAGAACAGACCAGATGTAACCCAGTGCACTGGTGGAGTAGCGAACCTTGAGATCGCGACGAGTGAGCAGCCACAGAGCATGACGATAGCGTGCGAAAGCAGACCGTTGATACGGTGACTGTTCCAGGGATGCGCTCACGAAATACGAGCCTACGGCTAGTTAGCGCCCAGTGGACTAAACGTAGAGGTTGGCGCGCTCGAGGTCCTCAGCGAAGTCGATTTCGACTGCGTAGAGGTCAGAGATGTCAATGGGCTCAACCAGGACGCCATCCTGCTCGATTGCAAGCTCAAGGCCACGCTCGAAATAGTCCTGGTCGTTGACCTTGTTCAGCTGACGCAGCAGTACTGCCTTGTCCTTGGTAGAGATGTAGTTGATACCTACTGCCTCGCCCAGGCCGCCCTTGACGGTCTTGGAGAGTTCCTTGATGTAACCCTCGGCGGTAGTGGTGTACTTGACCTCTTCGTCAGAGACGGAAGAAGTGTTCACCGAGACGAAGGACTGGTCGCGCACGATCAGCTCAGATGCACGCACGAGGGCAGCGGGGTCGAAGACCACGTCGCCGTTCATCCACAAAACACCGCCGGTGCTCGATGCGCGCAGTGCACGCATCAACGACTTCGAGGTGTTGGTGGTGTCGTACTGCTCGTTGTAGACGAAATTGACGTCGGGGAAAGCCTCGATGATGTGCTCGAGCTTGTAACCGACAACGACAGTGATGTGGACGTCTGCGCCGAATGCGAAGCGGATGTTCTCCATCTGCTGTTGCATGATGGTGCGGCCGTCGCTGAGCTCAGTCAGTGGCTAGGGCAGTGAACGGCCGAGGCGGCTCCCCATGCCGGCAGCAAG
>JBEGUL010000011.1:0-33632 GCA_041178865.1 Actinomycetota bacterium
TTGCTTCCCACCAGGTTGGAGCATCAATCGCTGCGATCGCTGCAGGTGTTATCCGCGATCAGACCGGGGAATACACTCTGGCCTGGTTCGGAGCAGCAGCGCTGTGTGCTGTTGCAGCATGGATCAGTTTCCGCATTCGCAAAGCACCTGCGAACGTTTAGTGGTACCCCCAGTGGGACTCGAACCCACACTGGATCGATTTTAAGTCGATTGCCTCTGCCGATTGGGCTATGGGGGCGTACCTTCTACAGGCTAGCAAAGCACAAGGGAGGCCATAACAGCCTCCCTTGTGCGTGAGAAGTAGTTACTTCTTTGCTGCTGGCTTCTTAGCAGGCGCCTTCTGTGCAGCAGGCTTCTTCACTGCAGGCTTAGCTGCTGGCTTGGAAGCAGGCTTCTTTGCAGCTGGCTTAGCTGCAACCTTGGCTGCTGCGGGAGCTGGACGCGATGCGAACTCTTCGAATGCTGCGCGAGGAGTCTCACGAGCTTCGAGCGAGACGATGTCGCGGCCGAGCCAGAAGTTGTTCCACCAGCCACCTACGACGCGGAACTTGCGCTCGAAGGAAGGCATTGCCAGACCGTGGTAGCCACGGTGTGCAATCCAGGCGATGTAACCCTTGAGGGCTAGCTTGCCGGACTGGAATACACCGACGTTGAGGCCGAGGCCTGCCACAGCACCGAGGTTCTTGTGGAAGTAGTCAGTGGGGCCTTCGCCACGGATGACTGCTGCAACGTTGCGTGCCATGAGCTTGCCCTGGCGAACAGCGTGCTGTGCGTTAGGAACGCAGTAACCGCCTACGCCGCCACCAGAAAGGTCGGGGCATGCGGTTGCGTCACCGGCGCCCCAGGCGCCTTCGATAATTCCCTTGTCGCCCTCAACACGGAGGTCTGCACGAACGCGCAGACGGCCACGCTCGTCGAGGGGGAAGTCTGTTGCGCGGAGCATGGGGTTAGCCATGACACCTGCAGTCCAGATGATGAGGTCGGATTCAAACTTCTCGCCGGTGGAGAGCTGGATAACACCGTTCTCAGCAGACTGGAGCTGAGTGTCGAGGTGAACCTGAGCACCACGCTCAGCAAGGTTCTTGAGAACCCAGTGGCTGGTCTCGAGGGAAACCTCAGGCATGATGCGACCCATGGCCTCAATGAGGTGGAAGTGGGTGTCTTCGAAGGTGAGTTCTGGGTAATCCTTGATCAGATCAGAAGCCAGTGAACGAAGCTCAGCGAAAACCTCAATACCTGCGAAGCCACCGCCAACGACGGTGACGGTCAACAGACGCTCACGCTCGGGACCTGCAGGAAGCTGAGCTGCCTTGTCGAAGTTCGAAAGAATGCGGTCGCGGATCGCAACTGCTTCTTCGATGGTCTTCAAACCAATGGCGTTGTCTGCAATGCCGGGGATAGGGAAGGTGCGAGAAACAGCACCTGCGGTGAAGATGACCTGGTCATACTTCTCGGCGAATTCTTTACCCGCGTTAGGAACGATGGTTGCAGTCTTCTTCTTGTGGTCAATGCCAACAACCTTGCCCGAGATGATGCGGGTCTTCTTGAGGTGTGAGCGGTGGCCGACGACAGCGTGACGTGCCTCGATGGAGCCAGCTGCGATTTCTGGCAGGAATGGCTGGTAGGTCATGTAGGGCAGTGGGTCAACAATGGTGACCTCTGCTTCTCCGTTACGGAGGAGTTTTTCGAGCTTCCACGCGGTATAGAAACCTGCGTAGCCAGCACCGACAATAAGAATCTTGGGCACAGTAATACGTCTCCAGCTAGACAAAGTGGGGTTAGAGCGTCTCGTCTGTTTCGTGGAGCGAGCTTTCACGCGGAACAACAGGACGAAGTTTTCGAGTAACTACGATGTACCCGATAACTACAATCGTACCGAATCCAGCGAAAAACAGTAACGGAACACCCACCGTGGTCAGTTGATACAGGGTAGGGAGACCAGGAATATTCCCGCTGTCGAATGGCAGCGGCGCCGGAGTGGGGGTAGATGTGTCCCAGGGCTCTGCCGAATTGGTGGAGCTTCCTCGGCGATACAGCTTGATCCACTCAGCCAAAGAACCCAATGGATTCACTGTGACGGTAGGTACATCAGCGGTCACGGCGGCATAGGCGTTGATTCTGCCGTAGCCATAAATTGGGCTGGGCACTTCACCTACAGGCGTTGCGGTGGAGATGATGCGGTTGATCACGTTGTTGGCATCAAGTTCTGGGTGGGATGCACGCACCAACGCTACGAGCCCTGCCACAATCGGCGTCGCACCACTGGAGCCGGACCATTTCATATAGGCACCACCCGGTGCAACACCTACAAGTGCTTCAGATGGCGCAGAGACACCAATGGTGATGCCTTGACTTGATGCGTCATAACTAGCTTCACCATTGACGTCGAGACCAGCCACTGTCAGCACGCCTGGAATGGTGGCGGGTGCACCCACTTCAGTGGTTCCCGTACCACGATTACCGGCAGCAGCGACGATGACCACATCATTTTCAAACGCATACATAAATGCGTCATCCCAGCTAGTGGGCCATTCCAAGCTGTTGCGGGTCAACGACATGTTGATGACCTTCGCGCCTTGATCAACAGACCAGATGATGGCATTGGCAATCTGTTCGTCTGAGGGAATTGCTGTTTCTTCGCCAAACGCGACAGAAGCTGACAGCAACTGTGCCTGCGGCGCAGTTCCAATCACGCCATTGTTACCACCGGTTCCGCGGCCTGCCAGCACAGAAGCAACCAAGGTTCCGTGATCAGGTGACTCCCCCACCGGGGTTCGCCCATCGGGTGAACCAATACCTGAGAAATCAGCGCCGCCGACCACCGCAGCGTTGATGTCAGGGGCATAACCGATACCGGAGTCAATGACGGAGACGATGACGCCGTCACCCTGTGTGACATCCCACGCTTGGTAGAAGTTGTAATCCCCCAGCCAATACTCCAGATCACGGATGTAGTCAGCGCGTGCGGGGGTAGCAGAAAGCACCGCCAATACGGTGACGGCAAGAACGGAGAGGGAGGCTAAGCCGCGTCGTAGTCGATGCATTGACACACCTCAGGCGACCAGGTTGAGCGCTCCAGAGCCAAGTCCCCGATGGGGTTCACGCCGGGGCCAGCTGCGAGAGCGTGGCCTGCCAAGGCATGCAGACACTTGACCCGCACAGGCATTCCGCCAGCAGAAATACCATCCAGCTCTGGAACAACAGCAACAGATTCACGGTCTGCCATGAACTGCTCATGAGCTAGGTGATACTGCTTCTGCATATCTTCATCAGCGTTCAGAATGTCTGTGAACTCTGCCATCACTTGGGTTGCTTCCAGATCCGACATCGCGATGGTGGCGGCAGGGTGAGTGAGGTAATAAAACGTGGGGAAAGGAGTTCCATCCGACAGTCGGGGCGCAGTAGCGACCACTGTCGGAGCACCGCACACACAGCGGGCAGGAATGCCAATAACGTCCCTCGCGGGTCGACCCAGTTGCGCCGAGACAATACGGATGTCGTCGTCGCTGGCTGGGTCAAATGGGGGGCGCATAGAAAACTTTCTTACGGGGTGGGCTGAACTTGTTCAGGTGTGGGGGTTCCCAAACCAGCAACAAGGAACGATTTGAGGAGACCGGAAACCCAGTCGGTGCTGGTGTCTTGCAGGGAAGCAGTTGCCTTCTCGCGTTTGAGGTCATCAATAGTGGCGTCATTGATGACCAGGTAACTGATCTCACCAGGCATGACGTAGTAGAGACGGTCACGTGCCTGCGCACGAACATAAGCAGGGTCATCCCAGCGAGCTCGTTGCTTTTCAAGATCGGTGATCTGTGAAGTCTTGAGATCAGCTTCCGCCTGTAAGTCAGCAATAACCTGACGCTGCTCAATCCAAATCTTGATGTTGGGCGCAAGAACCAGCATGCCCAGCAGGGTCAAGCTCATGATCAAGATAGAAAAGCCCGACAGACGAATGCTGCCGAGCCAGACGCCCGCTTTCGTGGTTCCGGTGACCAAAGCCACCGGAACCTTACGAACGCGAACGTTTTTCTGAGCCATAAAGGGCCGAGTTGTCCTTAGGCGGAGAAGCGGGGGAATGCGCTGCTACCTGCGTAGACAGCTGCTTCACCCAGTTCTTCTTCAATACGCAGGAGCTGGTTGTACTTTGCAACACGGTCGCTACGTGCAGGGGCACCGGTCTTGATCTGACCACAGTCGGTTGCAACAGCGAGGTCAGCAATGGTGGTGTCCTCGGTCTCACCGGAACGGTGAGAGAGGATGGCCTTCATGCCGTGACGCTGTGCCAGAGAGACTGCATCGAGAGTCTCAGTGAGCGTACCAATCTGGTTCACCTTGACCAGAATCGAGTTACCGGCCCCCAGGTCAATACCCTTCTGCAGACGAACAGGGTTGGTCACGTAGAGATCGTCACCGACAAGCTGAAGCTTGTCGCCAAGCTCTGCAGTGATGTGAGTCCAACCGGACCAGTCGTCTTCATCCAGTGGGTCTTCGATGGAGACCAGTGGGAAGTCGCGAACGAGCTCTGCATAGTAGGAAGACATTTCTTCTGAGCTGCGCTTGTTGCCCTCGAAGTGGTAAGAGCCATCCTTGAAAAATTCAGATGCAGCAACGTCGAGTGCCAGACCGATTTCCTTGCCGGGCTTGAAGCCAGCCTGCTCGATAGCGCCCACGATGAACTCAAGAGCTGCACGGTTGTTGGGGAGGTCAGGAGCGAATCCACCCTCGTCACCCAGACCAGTGGCCATACCGTTCTTCTTGAGAAGCGACTTGAGCGAGTGGTAGATCTCCACACCCCAGCGCAGTGCTTCGGAGAAGCTCTCTGCACCGTGAGGAACAGCCATGAATTCTTGGATGTCCACGCCGGTGTCAGCGTGGGCACCACCGTTGATGATGTTCATTAGGGGAACAGGAAGAGTGTGAGCGTTGGGGCCACCAACGTAACGGAACAGGGGAAGGTCTGCAGAGTCTGCAGCTGCCTTCGCAACAGCAAGAGAAACACCGAGGATGGCGTTAGCACCGAGTCGCTTCTTGTTCTCGGTACCGTCGAGCTCGATCATTGCGCCATCGATGAGGCGCTGGTCAGCAGCGTCGAAGCCTTCGAGTGCGGGGCCGATTTCGTCGATGACGGCGTCAACAGCCTTCTGAACACCCTTACCGAGGTAACGGTTCTTGTCTTCGTCGCGAAGCTCGTAAGCCTCGAACGCACCGGTGGATGCACCGGATGGAACTGCAGCGCGGGCAAGCACGCCATCTTCGAGCAGAACCTCTACTTCAACGGTGGGGTTACCGCGTGAGTCGAGAATTTCGCGTGCGCCAATGGCGTCAATGAGGGCCACAGTATCTCCTTGTGTGATGTGTAGTGATGAAAGAAAAGGGGAGGGAATTACTTGTAATTCTAGGCGAGGTCCTTGAAGACCAAGTCGCTGGCGCTCGTAGTCTCGGCAGAAACAGAGGCAAATGAGCCAAATCCCGCCTCACGTGCACGATCAAGTACAGGTGTGAGGTTCTTGGTACGCTTTTCCAGACGCACGCGCTTTCCTGCAGCTATGAGTTCGCTCTTGATGCCCGTCAGCGTGGCAAGACTGAGGCCTGCACTGTCAAGAACTGCATCGTGCACCAGAACGACGCTGTCCGAAGCGGCTGCTTCATCAACTTCGATGAGGTCAACAATGCGCTCAAAACCAATCGAGAATCCTGCAGCAGGAACGTCTTGCCCTAAGAAACGACCAATCATGCCGTCATAGCGACCGCCACCACCAACGGAGGAACCAGATTCGGGGTGAGCAATCTCAAAGATGGTTCCGGTGTAGTAACCCATGCCACGAACCAGGGTGGGATCGAAACGAACCTCAACACCCGAAGGCAAGTTCATCAGAGCCTGAGCCAATGTTTCTAGATCTGCCACTGCATCAGAATCGATGCCATCAGGCAGGACTGAGAGAATGTCTGCCGTGGTCATGGGAACACCGCCGGAAGACAAGTGAGGTTCGATGCGCTCGAGCAGTCCGCCCAGGACTGCAGCTGCATCTGGTCCCGTCTCAGAGAGTTCAGCTACAACACCAGCCGCACCAATCTTGTCGAGCTTGTCGATCGAAATCAGTGCAGAACCAAAACGCTCTGTAGCAAAACCGCAGTAGTCCAGGATACCCGCCAAGATACGGCGGTCATTGATGCGAATGGTGCAGCCGTCAAGACCCAAAGTGGAGAGCACGGCAGAGGTGGCCGTGATGAGCTCAACTTCAGCGAGCTGACCGGCTTCACCAATAATGTCGATGTCGCACTGCACGAACTGGCGGTAGCGACCCTTTTGAGGGCGCTCAGCACGCCAGACAGGAGCAATCTGAATCGCACGGAATACCGAAGGTAGTTCTGCACGGTGTGTGGCATAGAAACGTGCCAGAGGCACGGTCAAATCAAAGCGCAGACCGAGGTCTGCGAGGTCGTGGGCATCGCCTGAGTTGGCGGCAGCTTCGAGTGCTTCCTTATCCAGACCACGCTTGAGCACGCTGAAAGCAAGCTTTTCGTTATCTCCGCCGAGGCCAGAGTGCAGGCGCTCAAAGTCTTCAACAACAGGGGTCTCGATCTCTTCGAAGCCATGGCTCGAGTACACATCCCGGATAACGCGTAAAGCGCGTTCGCGCTTTGCCTTCTCTTGAGGCAGGAAATCCCGCATGCCACGGGGAGGAGAAACGTCACGAGCCATGTATCTATTCTGCCTCTCGAATGTCTTCCTGTAGTTCACGCAACCGCACGCGCAGTGCTTTCTCAGCATCAAAACCTTGTTCACGGGCTGAAGAAACGATGCTGAGCAGAATACTGCCCACCTCATCTTCGTCCGCCCAGATGGGTGGATCAGGGAGGTGTTGCTTCTCCAAGCCCACCTTCTCTGCCTTACCCAGGAGCTTTTCAGCGAGCGCGAGCGCAGGCATGGACTGTGGAATGCCATCCAGAGTGGAGGTTCTCCCTGGCTTTTCTTGCTTCTTGAGGTCATCCCACACAGCCATCACATCATCAGCTGTTTCGAGTTTGTTTTCTCCAAAGACATGAGGGTGACGGCCGACCATTTTGGCGGTCATGTGAGCGGCGACATCTTGGATGTCGAATTCTTCACCGGGAGTGTTCGAAGCCAGGTCGGCATGGAAGATGACTTGATAAAGCACGTCGCCGAGCTCTTCGATCATGTCGTCGCGATCACCGGATTCAATGGCATCGATCAGCTCATAGGTTTCTTCCACCAAGTACTTGATCAGTGACTCGTGTGTCTGTTCTGCATCCCAAGGGCATCCGCCGGGGGCACGAAGTTTGGCCATCACCATGACGAGCTCATCGAGCTTGGTGGCAGGTTGTTGGTCCTCAGGTAGTGAGGAGAAGATGGGGCTGGTCATCAGTTTCCCTCCAGATGTTCAGCCCCATCCTCTCACCGAGTCAAAGAGACAATGGCCCGGTTCACTCGTCCGACAATAAATTGTCGGTAATGGCTCAGTAGTTCTACGTGGTGAGACGTCCTCGTAGCTGAGCCAGTTCCTCGGTGAGCTGTGCGGGAACACGCTCACCAAACTTGTCGAAGTACTCCTCAGTGAGGTCGCACTCTGCGGTCCACATGTTGCGGTCCACGTGGAAAAGCTTCTCCATTGCCTCGTCTGTGACGTCGAGACCTTCGAGGTTGAAAGTGCCAGCGGCAGGAACGCGGCCCATGGGTGCGTCCTCAGTAGCAACGTCACCGTCTACGCGGCGAGCAATCCACTCGAGAACTCGGGAGTTCTCACCGAAGCCAGGCCACAGGAATGATCCGTCGGCATCCTTGCGGAACCAATTGACCTGGAAGATGGCAGGAGCCTTGTCGCCGAGAGTCTTTCCGATCTCGAGCCAGTGGCCCCAGTAATCAGCCATGTTGTAGCCACAGAAGGGAAGCATGGCGAAGGGGTCACGGCGCAGATCCCCCACAGTGCCTTCAGCTGCAGCAGTCTGCTCGCTCGACATGGTGGCACCGATGAAGACACCGTGCTGCCAGTCGAAGGCTTCTGCAACGAGAGGAATGTTTGTCGCACGGCGACCACCGAAGATGATGGCGTCCAGAGGAACACCTGCATTTTCGTACCATTCCTCGGAAAGAGTAGGGCACTGCTGGATGGGAACAGTGAAGCGCGAGTTAGGGTGCGCTGCGGGACGTCCAGAGTCTGGAGTCCACTCTTCTCCACGCCAGTCGATGAGGTGATCAGGTGTCGCCTCAGTCATTCCCTCCCACCAGACGTCGCCGTCATCGGTGAGTGCCACGTTGGTGAAAATTGTGTTGGAGGCCACAGTATCCATCGCGACAGGGTTGGTCTTTTCGCCAGTTCCTGGTGCAACACCAAAGAAGCCAGCTTCTGGGTTGATAGCAAACAGGCGACCGTCTGCGCCGGGGCGCAGCCACGCAATGTCATCACCGATAGTCTCGGCCTTCCAGCCAGGGACGGTGGGACGAAGCATGGCGAGGTTGGTCTTGCCACAAGCTGAGGGGAACGCGGCGGCCATGTGGTACGCCTTGCCTTCTGGCGAAGTGAGCTTGAGGATCAGCATGTGCTCTGCGAGCCAGCCTTCTTGCAGGCCCATGAAGGAACCGATACGCAGCGAGAAGCACTTCTTTGAAAGCAGTGCGTTTCCACCGTAGCCAGAACCGAAAGACCAAATCTCCCGGGTCTCAGGGAAATGGCAAATGTACTTCGTGGAGTTGGAAGGCCACGCAATATCTGAGATACGACGACCGGTTGCATCAACCAGTGGCATACCGACTGAGTGAACGGCGGGAACCCACGGGGTTTTCTCGTCAATCTGAGCAAGGGCATCAAATCCCATGCGGGTCATGATGCGCAGGTTGAGCACTGCGTAGGGAGAATCGGTGAGTTGGATACCTACCTGTGAAATAGGTCCGCCGTAGGGACCCATGGAGAAGGGCACGACGTACATTGTGCGACCACGCATAGAACCGTCGAACAAACCGCGCAGTTCTTCGTTCATCTCGTCTGGGTCGCGCCAGTTGTTGGTGGGGCCGGCATCTTCCTTCTTGACGGAGCAAATGAAGGTGCGGTCTTCGACACGAGCGACGTCATCTGGGTCGGAACGAACCAGGAAAGAGTTAGGACGCTTTTCTGCATTGAGAGGAATCATCGATCCTGCCTCAACCAGAAGTGCAGTGAGGCGGTGCCATTCAGCATCTGAACCATCGCACCATTCGATGCGCTCTGGCTTAGTCAGTTTGGCGATGTCTGCAACCCAGTGCAGCAGTGCTCGCTGAGTGACAAAGGGAGGGGCGTTGAGGTCAGTGGCGATAGGCACCTCAGGCTGAGCGATGGGCTCTGTCCGAGTGAGGTCTGCGATCGACATCTGAGTCTCCTTTGTCTCATCCAAGCTTTGAGGGAAGTGAAAACTTGGTGATATTTCAAGTATTGACCCCTGTATACAGAAAAGTTCCCCGTTTTCACTAGAAATATTTGCGTTTTTTCTCGTATTGTAAAGAAATGGCCTCTGACATGATGATTTTAGGTAAACGAATCAAACATTTCCGTGTTTCTGCTGGAATGACCCTGGAACAGCTCGGCGACGCCGTCGGCGTAGTGCCGAGCCAGCTCTCTCTCATAGAGAACGGGAAGCGGGAACCCAAACTCTCCCTCCTCACTGCTCTGGCCGCTTCATTGAACGTCACTGTCCCAGAACTACTGAGCACCGAAGCACCTGATCGCCGCTCTGAGTTAGAGATAGAACTCGAGCGCCTGCAACAGTCCGAGCTCTACACAACTCTCAACCTGCCTGCTGTGCGCAGCACCAAGGGACTCACTGATGAGGCACTCGAAGCCATCGTGGGTCTGCACAAAGAGATGGAACGTCGTTCACGCCAATCCATCGCCACCCCGGAAGAAGCACGTCGAGCCAACACCGAACTTCAAGCCGTGATGCGCGAGAAGAACAACTACCTGCCCGAGCTCGATGTTCTGGCAGAAGAGCTCGTGCTGAAGACAGGGCATGAGTCTGGGGCCCTGATGCACCGCACCGTGGCTGAGATGGCTAACCTGCTCGGCTTTGAACTCATCTTTGTTGATGACCTGCCGAATTCAGCGCGCTCAGTGACAGATACGGCCAATGGTCGGATCTATTTGCCACCGGCTTCTATTCCTGGTGGTCACGGACTGCGTGCGATGGCACTCCAAGCAATGGCACATCGTGTCTTGGGTCATGAAAAACCCCACACCTATGCCGAGTTCTTGAAGCAGCGCCTCGAGATCAACTACTTTGCCGCTGCCTGCCTGATGCCCCGGACTCGTTCCGTGGCGTTCTTACAGAACGCCAAGAAGGATCGCAATATCGCGATTGAAGACTTCCGGGATGCTTTCGGGGTGACTCACGAGGCAGCTGCTTTGCGCTTTACGAACCTGGCCACCGAACACTTAGGGCTTCGCACACACTTCCTGCGCGTAAACCAAGGAGAAGGTATCTTCCGGGGGTACGCGAATGACGGACTCCGTATCCCCGCAGATGCCAACGGTTCTATCGAAGGTCAAGTTGTCTGCAGTAAATGGCCTGCACGAGTGGCCTTTGAGCGAACCAACCGAACCAACGAGTTCTACCAATACACAGACACTCCCGGTGGAACTTTCTGGGATTCCACTCAGACCGGAACTGGGGAGAAGGAAGTCTTCTCTATCAGCGTGGGTGTCCCCTTTGATGATGCCAAATGGTTCCGGGGGCGCGACACAGATAACCGCGAGGTTTCCACCTGTCCAAGTGAATCCTGTTGCAAGGTTCCTGCTGAAGACCTCTCCAGCCGCTGGGCTGGCAAGGCGTGGCCTAGTGCGCGCATGCACGCCCACGTTCTTTCTCCCCTGCCGTCGGGAACTTTCCCCGGCGTGGATGACAACGAGCTCTTTTCCTTCCTCGAGCGCCACGCTAACGCGGGCGCTTAAACTAGAGCTATGGCCACAGTGAGCATGCGAACAATCTTCCGATCTGAACGCTATGCCGCGATTTCTTTAGCCGCAGCTGCAGTACTGGGCTTGTTTCTGGCCAACTCGGTTGCTGGCTCCGGCCTCATCGCTCTTTTTGACAGTTACTTCGCTATCCCTGGGTTGGACATCAACCTCAGCCTGGGCCACTGGGTCACAGATGGACTGTTGGTGGTCTTCTTCTTTATCGTCGCTGTCGAGCTACGCCACGAACTCACCGTCGGTGAGCTCAATACAGTCAAGCACGCACTGGCTCCTGGCGTTGCTGCGGTTGGTGGCGTTGTTGTTCCCGTTCTGATCTACTTGGTCATTGCCGGCGGTGACTATGCCCGAGGTTGGCCTATCCCGGCAGCTACAGACATTGCTTTTGCTCTCGGGCTGATTGCTCTAGTGGGTCGTGGTTTGCCTGGTCGCATCAGGATCTTCTTGCTTGCCCTGGCTGTGTTGGATGACCTCATCGCGATTGTCATTATTGCGATCTTCTTCAGTAGCGGATTGAACTTCCTTGCCCTGGGTATGGCCGTCTTTGCGGTGTATCTGTTCCGCTTCCTTGGCTGCCAAGGACGCATCAAGAGCCCTGCAATTCAGACAACCCTCTTGATTGTGGTGGCGTTGTTTGCGTGGTATTTCACTCTGCTCTCGGGGGTTCATGCCACCATTGCCGGTGTTGCATTGGGTCTAGTTCTCAATCCTCGCCTGGCAGCGAAGGCAGCCCACAACCTGCAGCCCGTCACTAACGCAGTGATCTTGCCTCTGTTTGCCTTCACTGCAGCTCTGGTTGTGATTCCTGCGGTTTCCCCCACTGAACTCTCCAGCGCCTTCTGGGGTATTGCTATTGCATTGCCGCTGGGAAAGATCCTGGGCATCATGATCGCAGGATCTATCGTGGCCAAACTTGTCAAGTCTGGCGAAGAAAAAGAGACCATGGTCACTGGTCTCGACCTGCTCACCGTTGCAGCCGTCGCAGGAATTGGGTTCACTGTCTCGCTCTTAATGAACGAGTTGGCTTTCGAAAGTGATTACCTCATCCGCGATGAAGGCGTGCTGGGTGTGCTGGTTGGTTCCGCTGTCTCAATCGTGATTGGCGGAACGCTAGTTATTCTGCGGGCTCGCCACTACCGGAAGCAGCGCTAACTTCCTCTGTCTTTGCCGGGAGGGGGAAGATGGCATCCAGTAGGTTCCCTGTCCACGCGATGAGATCTGTCTCTTCCGGCAGCGGAACAGAGATCACTCTGGCAGCAGGAACATATTTCGCTCCCGGATACATCCTGGCCAAACGGACCTGAATAGAGTCCGGCAAATCTGCTGGGGTAATGCGCAGGTTCGAGCCCATCACTACAACCTCACTCAGACTCGACTTATGTGCTCGCCTGCGCAGGCGAGAGACGGCGATGAGGTTGTGAACCTGAGCAGGGGGCTCGCCATAGCGGTCCGTGAGCTCTTCCAAGACCTGATCAATCTGCTCATCACGCGAGAGTGGACCACTGGCTACTGAGAGTTTTTGGTATGCCTCCAGGCGCAGACGCTCACTGTTGACATAGTCGTCAGGGATGCGGGCATCAACAGTAAGTTCAAGGCGAAGCTCTGTCTGGCCTTCTGCGACGTCGCCGCGGAAGGCAGAGACGGCTTCGCCAATCATGCGCAGGTAAAGGTCGAAACCCACACCTGCAATGTGGCCTGACTGTTCTCCGCCGAGCAGGTTACCTGCTCCGCGGATCTCAAGGTCCTTGAGAGCAATCTGAATACCCGAGCCCAACTCGTTGTTCATCGCAAGGGCGTTCAAGCGATCATGCGCAGTCTCGCTCAGTGGAGTCGTCTCGTCATAGAAGAGATAGGCATAGGCGCGTTCGCGGCCACGTCCCACGCGGCCACGAAGCTGGTGAAGTTGACTCAGGCCATACTTATCTGCACGATCCACAATCAACGTGTTGGCGTTGGCAATATCGAGACCCGTCTCGATGATGGTGGTGGAGACCAACACATCGAACTTGCGTTCCCAGAAGTCGATAATGACTTGTTCCAGCTGGTGCTCTGTGAGCTGACCATGAGCAACACCGACCCGTGCTTCTGGAACAAGTTCCGCAATCTGTGCTGCCACACGATTGATGCTGGAGACGCGGTTGTGAACGAAGAAGACCTGGCCTTCGCGCAGGATTTCTCGGCGAATAGCGGCAGCCGCCTGCTTCTCAGAGAACGGGCCCACGAACGTGAGAATGGGCTGGCGATCTTCGGGTGGGGTGGCCAGGGTCGACATTTCACGAATGCCTGTAACCGCCATTTCGAGCGTGCGCGGAATGGGGGTTGCACTCATAGCCAAGATGTCGACATTTGTTTTGAGCTTCTTCAGAGAATCCTTGTGCTCAACACCGAAGCGCTGCTCCTCATCGATAATCACGAGGCCTAAGTCCTTGAACGCGACACCTTGTGCGAGCAAGCGGTGTGTACCAATGACCACGTCGACCGTGCCATCAGCCATCCCAGCCAAGGTTTCCTTGGCTTCTTTATCTGTCTGGAACCGGCTCAATGCACGCAGATGAACCGGGAAACCAGCAAAGCGTTCCTGGAAAGTCTCGAAGTGCTGCTTCACCAGCAGCGTGGTGGGCACCAAGATGGCGACTTGCTTGCCATCTTGGACAGCCTTGAACGCGGCGCGAACCGCGATCTCAGTTTTTCCAAAGCCCACGTCACCGGAGATGAGGCGATCCATCGGGATGGCTCGCTCCATGTCTGCCTTGACTTCGTCAATGGTGGTGAGCTGATCCATCGTCTCGACATAAGGGAAAGCTTCTTCAAGCTCACGTTGCCAGGGAGTGTCAGGGCTGAAGGAGAATCCTCGACTGGCCATACGCGCGCTATAAAGCTTGACCAGCTCCACCGCTATGTCACGAACTGCCTTGCGCGCCTTGCTCTTGGCTTGACCCCAGTCACTGCCGCCCATCTTGGAGAGAGCAGGCGCTTCTCCACCCACATAACGTGTCAGCTGATCAAGCTGATCAGTGGGGACATAAAGCTTGTCGCCGGGATAGCCACGTTTGCTCGGTGCATATTCAATGACAAGGTACTCACGCGTTGTTTTCACGGCATTGCGACCACCGGAGGACACCTCACGCTGAACAAGCTCTAAGAACTTGCCAATACCGTGGGTCTCATGGACCACAATGTCGCCATTTTCGAGCTTGAGTGGGTCCACCACATTCTTGCGACGACTAGCCAGCTTGCGTGGTGCCCGGGCGTCATAGCCCGCTGCACGGCCGTAGAACTCAGCTTCTGAGATGACAGCAAGCTTGACTTCCTCGAGCTCGAAGCCTGCCTCAACCGATGCTTGGACAAGGTATGCCACCGCAGGTTCGAGCTCGCCAGGAAGCTCCGCAACCATGCGCGCAGCAAGGTTGCGTTCGGACAGAACCTGCCCCGCACGTTCAACAAGTCCGTGCCCTTCAGCAGCAACAATGACAGTCCAGTCCTGCTTCAGCAGGGCCTCCACGTGATCAACCGCTCCATCAACGTTGCCGGCAAATGTCGGCACGGCTTTAGCGTTGATGCGGATGGCCAAAATCTCATCAAGATCGAGTTCTTCCGGCAAGGGCTCTGATGCATCTGGCCCGTGTTGAAAAGCGCTGAACGTCCACCATGCACCACCGGAATACTGCTTTCGCAGTTCAGTGATGGTGAGGAAGTCACCAGCAGAGAGATCAATAGGTGACTGCGCACCGGCACTGGCTGCATTCCACGCAGCGTGCAGGAATTCTCGGTTGGTCTCGGTGAGATTGATGGCACGTGTGGCAATGCGCTCGGGAGAGAGCAGGGCTACCGCAGCACCGGCAGGCAGATAGTTAGTAATCGGAACGAGACGATCGACCAACGCCGGGGTGAGCGATTCCATGCCCTCAACGGCAATACCTTCAGCAATCTTGGACAGCATCTGATTGATGCCAGGGAATTCGTGTTCCATCTCGCGAGCCCGTTGGCGCACGGCAGCGGTGAGCAACAGCTCACGGCTGGGTGGCAACGCAATGCTCTGCAGGTCACCCTCGATCGAGCGCTGGTCCGCCACCGAGAAGGCGCGGATGGAATCCACTTCGTCACCGAAGAAGTCCACACGAAAAGGGTGGTCTGCCACAGGAGGAAATACATCCAGGATGCCGCCGCGCACAGCAAACTCTCCTCGGCGAGTGACCATGTCCACCCGCACATAGGCCAAGTCCACCAAGGTGGCAGCAATAGCCATCAGGTCATTGCCTCTGCTACCCACGCTCAAGTCAATGGGTTCGACCTCACCCAAGTTGTCCGCGATGGGCTGCAGTGCTCCGCGCACTGAAGTAATCATGACGAGAGGGCGTGATCCATCCCAATCGCGGGCACGACGCAGCGCGTCAAATCGGCGCCCCACAATCTCAGGACTCGGCGATAAACGCTCGTGAGGCAGTGTCTCCCAGGCAGGGAAATCGCAGAGTTCAGCATGGGGCATCAAGCTCGACAAAGCGGCTTGCAGCCGCTCGGCTTCACGGTTGGTTGCGGTCACGGCCAGCACAACTGGGGGAAGTTCTAAAGAAATACGCGCGTCAATGAGTGCAGAAAGCAGGGGTGCGTTGAGGCCCTCAACTACAGAGAAATCAGCATCTTTGTTGGCATAGCTCAGCGCGTCAGCGATATTTGGGGTGCGCGAAAGGGCGCGCGAAAGCCCCTGAAATACCATGAAAGCTAGTCTAGGGCGCTCACCAGAGCGTGGCAGCCTCAGCGAGCTGTTCAGCTGTGCAGCTGCGGGTATAGGAGCCTGTGCTGTAGCCCAGCTTCACGATGGTGGCACAATCCGCCATCCATTCCACGGGCATAGATCCTGTTTGTCCTGGAACGAATGCGTTGTAGGCAGTCATGATCGAAGGGCCGTATTTCCACCACTGACGGGCGTGTGCCGCTTCATGTACCAACACAGAAACTCCCACACTGTTGGAGTAGCGCTCTGTCAACGAGCTATCAAGAGTTATAGGAACGCGATCCGTGTTGGACCCGTTGAGATTCACTGTGGCATAACCACAGAGATAAACGTTTGCACCAAACTGTCTGGCACACATGCCGTCTTCCCACACAATGTAGGAGTTGGGAGCCAGTGCAGTGACGTACGCCTCAGCACTGAATCCTTGACTCACAGGTGCGGCCGCAGCGGCCGTCACTGGAGGTGCAGGAGCTGTGGGTGTTGTCGAACCACCAGTTTGTTCTAGGGATTGTGCTTGAGCTGCCCGACGAGCGGCAGCAGCAGCCTGTGCTGCGGCAGCGGCTTCAGCAGCGGCTTGCTCTGCAGCAATCCTGTCCTGCTCTGCTTGCCACGCGGCTTGCGCTGTTTGGACTTCTTGAATACCGGTGCCTAAAGCCATCACAGCTTTGACAAGTGATTCAACGCTGGTGGAGTCACCGGCCTTTACTTCTTCAGCGCGAAGTTGTTGACCATATGGCCACAGCAGGTCCAGAGGTGCTGCGGTTTTCAAGCTCGATACGGAGGCTTTGAGTTTAACCAGCTCAGCTTTTTGAATTTTGAGAGTCTTCTGCGCTTGAGCAATGGACTTCTCTAACGCTTGACGAGAAGCGTCATCAAGCACCTTGCCCGTGGAGTCAGTGAGAATGGTCTGAGCATTCTTGATTGCCAGTTCCAAATCTGCTGCACGTTCGGTCAATGCTTGAACGCGCTCATTACCCGTGGCAATCGTGTCGATGACCTGAGCTTGTGCGCTCTGCTGCGTGGAGATGAAGTTTGCGCCCACCACAACGGCAGTGCTGGTGGCCAGCACTGTACTGACTGCCAAGGCCGCAATCATTTGAATCCGTGGTGAGAACTTCATAGATTTCAGAGTAATCAGTTTTTCTCTGAGCCTGCTGAGTGTTTCTTGAGACTATGCAGGGGAATTGAACCGCTGCTGCGCAGCAAGCATGCCGTCGTCTGCAATGGTTTCCACCGCATCAGTGACGTGAGCTAGCACGTGGGGAAGAATCTCTCGTTCGGAAGAATTGAAGTTGGAAAGAACAAAGTCCGCAGCATCCTGACGTCCGGGGGGACGTCCAATGCCGATGCGCACACGGTTGAATTCATTGGTGCCAATGGCGGCGATGATGTCGCGGAGGCCGTTGTGGCCACCATGGCCACCGTTGCTCTTGAGGCGAACCACATCGAAGTCGATGTCGAGTTCATCATGGAGAACAATCAGATTGGCGGGTTCAACACCATAAAACTTCAGCAGGTTAGCCACAGGCCCACCTGAGAGATTCATAAAAGTATTGGGCTTGGCAATGATGAGTTTGGGGCCTCCGGGGCGCACCCAACCTTCTGCTACCAAGGCATTAGCTTTGTGTGACTTGAACGTCACACCGATGTCGCTGGCTAACTGCGACACTGCCATCTGACCCACGTTGTGGCGATGACCGGCGTAGTCGGGCCCGGGGTTACCGAGCCCGACTACAAGCCAGGTTGTGCTCAATTGAGTTGTTACTCAGCAGCCTCAGCTGCAGCAGCTGCACCGGAGAGCTCAGCGTCAGCTTCAGCTGCTGCCTTCTCTGCGTCGTGCTGCTCAGCGTGGATTTCTGCCTTGTGCTCAGCGTGTGCTGCGTCGTCAGCAAGTTCTGCTGCGAGCTCGTCGCCGGACTCAGCGAGATCCTTAGCTGAAGGAGAGTGAACGTGAACAACGAGGCGGGTTGAGTCGCCATCGATGATTGCGTCCGAAGGAAGATCAAGTTCTGCGAAGGTTACGCGGAAGCCAGGAGCCTTGCCTTCAATGTTGATCTCGATGAACTCAGGAATGTGAGTTGCGTTAGCAAGAAGAGGAACAGTCTTAGCGTCGAGCTCAAGAACTGCGCCAGACTGCTGGGTTCCGACGATGTGGAGAGGAACGTTCACGAGAACCTTCTCGCCCTGGTTCACAACAACGAGGTCGATGTGCTCAATGATCTGGAGTACGGGGTCCTTCTGGACATCCTTCACCAGAGTCAGCTGGCTCTTGCCATCGATCTGGAGGTCGAGGATTGCGTTCTTCTTACGAAGAAGAAGCTTGACCTGGTGCGCTGGAACAGCAACGTGCTGAACCTCTGCACCGTGACCGTATACAACTGCAGGAATCTGACCAGCAGCGCGCAGACGGCGAGCAAAGCCCTTACCGAACTGGGTACGTACCTCTGCGGGTACCTTGTTATCAACTTCAGCCATGATGGCCTCCTTTTCATAGAGGCCGTGGCCTCAATCGTTATTTCAACTCGAACGCATGTCAGCGTGAGGAAACGGCGAGAGCCACATTCCACCGCGTCGATAACGGATATCCAAGAGATATCCCTCGCCGAAGTACGTCTTTACTGTATCGGGTAAGGCGTAACAGCGCGAAATCGAGGAAAGAAGCCAATCTGCGGTCGGGTACGATTGAGGCAGAGACTTTATTCATTAAGAGACGACTGAATTGCTCTACTTTTCCCTCTTTATTCTTTTCTTCAGCTAGGAGACGCATTCGTGAGCGCGAAGGCAAACATCGGAGTCGTTGGACTCGCCGTTATGGGTTCGAACTTGGCACGTAACCTTGCCAGCCGCGAAGGCAACACTGTTGCCGTGTACAACCGCTCCTATGCACGCACCGAGCAGCTCATCACCGAGCACCCCGAAGCTGGCTTCATTGCTTCGGAGACCATCGACGACTTCGTAGCTTCACTAGCCAAGCCTCGCACCGCCATCATCATGGTTCAGGCCGGTGCCGGAACTGACGCTGTGATCAGCCAGCTAGCTGAGCGCTTCGAGCCCGGCGACATCATTGTTGACGGTGGTAACGCACTCTTCACTGACACTCTCCGCCGAGAGGCAGCAATCTCCCCCACCGGCATTCACTTTGTGGGCGCGGGTATTTCTGGTGGTGAAGAGGGCGCGCTCAAGGGACCCAGCATCATGCCTGGTGGTTCAGCAGAGTCCTACAAGACTCTGGGCCCCATTCTTTCTTCCATTGCTGCCGTTGCTGAGGGTGAGCCTTGTGTGACTCACGTCGGCACCGACGGTGCTGGTCACTTCGTCAAGATGATTCACAACGGTATTGAATACGCCGACATGCAGCTCATTGCTGAGGCCTATGACCTGCTGCGCAACATTGGCGGTTTCACTCCTGCCGAGATCGCAGACATCTTCACGGAATGGAACAAGGGTGAGCTCGAGTCGTACCTGATCGAGATCACCGCTGAGGTTCTCAAGCAGGTTGACGCCAAGACCGGTAAGCCACTGGTTGATGTCATCCTCGATGAGGCTGGTTCCAAGGGCACCGGCGTCTGGACTGTTCAGACCTCACTGAACTTGGGCGTTCCTGTTTCCGGTATTGCTGAAGCTGTCTTCGCTCGCTCGCTGTCTTCACAGCGTGCACAGCGTGACGCAGCGAACAACCTGCCTGCTGACACTGTTGCATACAACGTTGAAGACAAGGCTGCCTTTGTCGAAGACGTGCGCCGCGCACTTTACGCATCCAAGATTGTTGCCTATGCACAGGGCTTCGACGCTATTCGCGCCGGCGCCAAGGAATACAACTGGAACATCGACTTGGGCGCTGTCTCCAAGATTTGGCGTGGTGGTTGCATCATCCGTGCCCAGTTCTTGAACCGCATTGCTGAGGCTTACGGCAAGGACGCGAACCTGCTGTCTCTCCTGCTTGATGGCTACTTCACTGACGCTGTTGCTAAGTCTCTGGGCGCATGGCGTCGCATCGTGGCAGGTGCTTCGCTGGCTGGTTACCCCATCCCCGCTTTCGCTTCCTCACTGTCCTACTACGACGGTCTGCGTGCTGAGCGACTTCCTGCCTCTGTTGTTCAGGGTCAGCGAGACTTCTTCGGCGCTCACACCTACAAGCGCATCGACATGCCTGGCACTTTCCACACGCTGTGGTCTGGTGACCGTACCGAAATCGAAGCTGAGCCCAGCACCCACTAACTCACTCCCGGGAATTCCCTCCCCCGCTCGAAGGAGACATCCATGAGTGATCGCATTGTGGTCATTGGTGAGGCACTCATTGACCTCATCCAGCAGCCTGACGGCAGCTACCAAGCGAAGCCTGGTGGTGCACCTGCCAACGTGTCTATTGCGTTAGCTCGTCTGGGTGCTCACGTCAGCTTTGCTGGCCGCATGAGTGATGACAAGTTTGGCCAGAAGCTGCACGACTGGCTCTCTCCAGAGAAGATTGACCTCTCACTTGTCGAGCGGACTAGTGATCCCACTTCGCTCGCAGTGGCTTCTCTCGATGAGCAGGGTAAAGCCAGCTACAGCTTCTATCTCAAAGGAACAGCCGACTGGGGTTGGACCCTAGGTGCATTCGTTCACCTCGAGGTTGAGCCACCGGCAGCTCTCGTGATTGGTTCTGTTGCCACAGCTATCGAACCAGGTGCTTCCGTGATTGAGAACCTCGCGGGTCACCTGCACTCAACGGAGAACTCCACCGTTGTCATTGATCTCAATATCCGTCCAGGCCTCGGCTTCGAGCGTGAGAACGAGACCGTGCGTGTGGAGCGCCAGATTAAGCTCGCGCATATCGTGAAGGCATCTGATGATGACCTGGCCTGGCTCTATCCTGACCGCTCCCCTGTTGACACTTCTCGCCTGTGGGCTGGCCAAGGACACCACGTCATCATGACGCGTGGGGCAGACGGCGCAACACTGTTCACTCCCACCGGTGACACCGTCAGCGTCAAGGCACCCGTGATTGACTTGGTCGACACTGTGGGCGCAGGTGACTCTTTCCTCGGTGCGACGCTCTATGGCCTGCAGCAGCGCGGTGCACTCGGTGGAAACGCTGAAGAACTACTGGCCAAGGTCACACTGGATGAATGGATTGACCTTCTCACCCTTGCGGCTGAGGTGGGCGCAATCACGTGCTCACGTGCCGGGTGTAATCCGCCCACTCTTGCCGAACTAGGCTTGTAGGGTGCTGGCCCAAATACTGATCACCCAAAGTATCCTTCTGGGATGCGTTCTGTTGGGTTGGTATGTCGGGCGCATGATCCACAAGTTCGCCGACAAGCGCTTCGGCGAAGAAGACCTTGCTGGTAAAGAACTTGGTCGACTAACAGACACCCTCGCCTTCGTAGGTGGCGCAGTAGGTATTTTGCTCGGTTTGCTCTTGAGCTTTGCCGTTGCTGACTTCGATGACACCAAGACCAGCATCCAAACAATGGGACGCAGCAGTGTCACAATCTTCTCTGCAGCTGAATCTTTAGAAGCTGAACAGCGCCAAGAAGTCCGCAGAGATGTCATTTGCACACTGCGCTCAGCTGTTGCGGACGATTGGTCCGCCATCGGAAACAGTGAGCGCGGTGGCTCTCCCATCACGACGGGTTGGGTACTCAAGCTCAACGCAGATGTAAGCACAGTCTCCCTCAACACGGTTCAGCAACAGCTCAACTTCCCTGGTCTCCTGCAGGGAACCACTGATCTCACCACAGCCCGCGAAGAGCTCGTGATGGGCAACTCAGCCCTGATTCCTTTTGTGGTCTGGCTCGTGATCTACTTCTCCAGCTTCATCATGACCGCACTGCTTGCCATGCACTTGGCAGATCGAAAGATCATGGCCAGAATTTCTGCAGGCGTGGCCTGGGGAATTCTTGCCGTAATCCTTTTTGCTCTCACCGTTCTGGACGCACCATTAGCGCCGGTAATGGGAACGCCCTCACTCGAGCCAGCACCCATCGTTGAAACTCTCGATGTGTTGCAGGAATCTTTCCCCGAATCTGCCCTCTGGGTGGATTGCCCAGCTTTAGTGAAGTCCTAGTTCGCTTCTAGCCAGTTCTCGATACGCAAACCAGGAACTCGTTTGAACTCACGCGTGTTTGCTGTAACCAACGTGAGCTTGCGGGCACGGGCCTGGCCAGCAATACAGATATCAAAAGGCCCGATTGGTGTGCCTACCCGAGCCAGTTCTGCTCGAAGAATTCCTGTTTCATAGGCATCCGTCTCAGTGAACTCAAAGATAGGGATGATGCTGAGTAAAGACTTGGTCTTGATGAAATTGTCTTCCACGCGAGCAGACTTAGCAGCGCCGTAATACATCTCCATTGCCGCAATAGAGGAGATTCCAGAAGTTCCCAAGACGTTCTGTATTCGTGTCGCCAACTCTCGGTCGTGATGACGATTGAGGTGCACCAAGATGTTGGTGTCGAATAAGTAGCCCACTAGTCGAACATCCCCATTTTGTCTGCGGGCATCGATGGTTGGTCTCGGTCAACCATGAAGTCATCAGAGAAACCTGGACCCGTGGTCATCCACGCAAGCAGAGATTGCCCTTTCGGGACAATGACGCGTGTGTCTCCTTCAACGAAGATCTCAACCTCGGTCACGCCTTCAGGGAAGGCGACTTCCTTGGGAAGGCGCACCGCTTGGGTGGTGTTGTTGAGAAAAAGTTTGCTCGAAACCATAGTGATCTCCTCGTATATGCCATAAGTATATACAAGGGCTTTAGTGAATGCCATGGCCAGAACATATTGCCAACAGCCCGAGCAAAACCCTCCTCAACAGGAACTGTGGGGAGTTTTCAACAGCAGTAGCTGTGAAGAACTAGTACTTAAGCAGCGCCATCAAACATCGAGGTGACGGAACCTTCTTCGAAGACCTCATGAATAGCACTTGCCAACAAAGGTGCAATGGGAAGGATGGTGAGCTTCTCAAAGCGCTTGTCCTCTGGAACAGGAAGAGTGTCCGTGACAACAACTTCGCTAATGAACTCAGACTGCAGAATCTCACAAGCAGGGTCGGAGAAGACGGCGTGGGTGGCAGCAACAACAACACCAATGGCGCCGTTGGCAACGAGTGCTTCAGCTGCCTTCACAATGGTGCGGCCAGTGTCGATCATGTCATCAACAAGGAGACACACACGACCTGAGACCTGACCCACAATTTCGTGGACGGTGACCTGGTTGTGAACCTTGGGGTCACGACGCTTGTGAATGATGGCAAGTGGAGCACCGAGCTTCTCGCTCCAGATGTCAGCAACGCGAACGCGGCCCATGTCGGGAGAAACAACCGTCAAGGTGCTGGGGTCCAGCTGAGCACGGAAGTGCTCAAGCAAGACCGGCATTGCGAAGAGGTGGTCTACAGGGCCATCAAAGAAGCCCTGAATCTGTGCTGCGTGGAGATCAACGCTCATGATGCGGTCTGCGCCAGCGGTCTTGAACAGGTCTGCCATCAGACGAGCAGAGATGGGCTCACGTCCACGACCCTTCTTGTCCTGACGTGCATAGGGGTAGAAGGGCGCAACAACGGTAATGCGCTTAGCTGATGCACGCTTGAGCGCATCAATCATGATCAAGGTCTCCATCACCCATTCGTTGATGGGGGCAGTGTGGGACTGAACTACGAACACATCAGCACCACGAACGCTGTCGTCGTAACGCGCATAGATTTCACCGTTAGCAAAGGTGCGCAGGTCTGTCCCGGAAACATGGGTCTTGAGCTGTGCAGCAACATCAGTAGCAAGTTGGGGGTGAGCACGGCCACTCACAATGACGAGCTTCTTCTTCGTAGACACTGAGATTTCGGACACTGGCGGCCTTTCGAAGGTGGTTTGACCCGTGGTGGGGAGTTACTTGGCCTCGTCAGCGGCCGTGGCTGCTGCGGTGCCCGGACGGTTGGCTTGAACCCAGCCATCCATGTTGCGCTGTGGAGCTACATTAATGGCGAGAGCACCAGCTGGGACATCCTTACGGATGACTGCACCGGCGCCACTATAGGCTCCATCGCCAATACTAATTGGCGCAACGAACGTGTTGTGAGAGCCAGTTCGGACATGCGAGCCAACGATGGTGTGGCTCTTTGTCACACCGTCGTAATTAGCAAAGATGGTGCCCGCACCAATGTTGCTGCCTTCACCGATGGTGGCGTCCCCCACGTATGAAAGGTGGGGAACCTTGCTGCCCTTACCGATGCGTGCATTTTTCGTCTCAACGAAAGTGCCGATCTTGCCGGAAGCTTCCAAGTAGGTTCCTGGACGCAAATACGAGAAAGGGCCAACGGACGCACCAGCACCGATGACCGACAGGGTCGCATCGGTGCGCTTGATAACTGCACCCTCGCCCACCTCAGTGTCGAGCAGGGTGGTGTCGGGGCCAATGATGGCTCCGGTCTCCACGACAGTGGCACCGAGGAGCTGAGTACCTGGCTTGATCTCCACGTCAGGGGCAAGCTGTACCTGAATATCAATCCAGGTGGAAGCGGGGTCAGTGATGGTCACACCGGCAAGCTGCCAGCCGCGCACAATCAAACCGTTGAGAAGACCTGCCGCACGAGAAAGCTGGGCGCGGTCGTTGATTCCTTCGACCTTCCAGGAATCCAGAATCTCAACAGCAGCAACCGTCGCACCTGCCTGGCGGAGCAAACCAATCACGTCAGTGATGTATTTCTCACCCTGGGCATTGTCCAGTGTGAGGTTGCTCAGCTGGTCTCGAAGTTGTGGTGCCGAGAAGACATAGATGCCGGCATTGATTTCCTTGATAGCCAATTCATCCTGGTTGGCATCCTTGTGCTCCACGAGCTTCTCAAGGTTGCCATCGACAGAACGAATGACGCGACCGTAACCGGTAGCGTCATCCAACATTGTTGAGAGAACAGTCGCTGCAGCCTGGGCATCACGGTGCTGGTTGATTAATCCTTGCAAGGTTTCTGCATCGAGCAGCGGAACGTCACCGTTAACCACGAGCACGTCACCAGCAAAACCAGAAGGAAGTGCAGCAATAGCGAGTTCAACAGCGCGGCCAGTGCCAGGGACGTCGTCCTGGTCCACAATGATGCTTTCCGGGAGGTCAACTTCGATGACTTCAACCAGGCGGTCGCGTTCGTGGCGAACAACTGAGACAACATGAGCAGCCTTCAACTCACGAGCAGTGGCAAGAACGTGAGAGACGACGGAGACGCCACCGAGCTTGTGTAACAGCTTGGGAGTGGAGCTCTTCATGCGAGTGCCTTGACCGGCTGCAAGAACCACGATGGCAAGTTGTGCGTCGGTCACTCACGTCTCCAATTTTTGATCGGGAGCTCCGCCACCAGGATTCGAACCTAGACCAACAGATCCAAAGACTGTTGTGCTGCCTTTACACTATGGCGGAATGTGGATTCTCTTTGAAGAAACCCACATGTACAGTCTGCCAGATACCAGCAGGGATAATGGATGCATGGCACCCGAGAATGATGAAGTCGACCGCATTGTGCAGTCGTGGAAGCGTGAACGCCCCGATCTTGACTTCTCTCCCCTGCAAGTTCTCTCCCGCGTAGGACGTCTGGCAAAGATGCTGGATCGTGCTCGCAAGGACGCTTTTCACAAATCCAAGCTGGAATCCTGGGAGTTTGACGTTCTTGCAGCACTCCGCCGAGAGGGCTCTCCCTATCAGCTCAGCCCTAAAGCCCTTTTGCTACAAACCTTGGTTTCTAGCGGAACCATGACAAACCGTATCGACCGTCTGGTCGATAACGGTTTGGTGGTTCGCCGCGAAGACCCCAATGACGGCCGTGGTGTTCTCGTAGAAATGACTGCTGCGGGTTTGACCCGCGTCGATGCTGCAATTACGCGTCTCGTTGATGCAGAAGCTTTGCTTCTGGCGTCACTCTCACGAAGTGAACAAACTCGTCTTGCTGAGTCCCTCCGTCGACTCAGCATCGACGTGGATACTCAAGACGCAGCTGAGTAGTCAGGCTCACAGGGCGTGAACTATGCGCGTTGACGCTCGGTTTCTTTAGCGATCTGCGAAACGCGCCCTGGTGACATGTGCAGAATTCCGCTGAGATCTCTGACGGAATAGCCCTCTTTAGACAGTTCTTGAATAAAACGAGCAGATGCGGTCATGATTTCCTTCTGCTCACGCTCGAGTTCTTCACGTCGTTTGCCCAGTTCAACTGCGGCGAGCATTTCCTCGCCAACATTAGAGAACTCGAATTCAAATTCGAAGACAGATTCATCTTCAATATCCAAAAGAAGCGAAAGAACTTCACGCACGGCAAGTTCTAACGCGATCAGGTTCCCAGCAAAGGTAGCTGCACCTGGAACGGTAGGAACATCTGCAAGCCAAGACTGGCCCTCGCGTGTAATTCTGACAACGAATTTCATCGAAGCCACCCCTTTCCTAAAACGTGCTCAAGACTGCGTTCAATAGCTCTCAGTGTCCCGGTAGGTATATCCCCGCCGTGCTGTGGAACAACAGCCATGAGAGAAATCCCTTCATGTGTGACCCTGTAGAGGCGATGAGAACCTTTTTGTCTGAGAAATTGACCACCCAATGATTCAATCCGGGAGTTAACTTCTCTAGCTTGCATACTAGAGTTTAGTTACTTAACACTCCAAGTGTCAAGTAACTAAACACTAACTAGTGACCGAGTAGATCACTCAGTTCTAACCAGCGCATCTCGAGATCGGCAATCGTTCCTTCGCACTTACTGATCTGCTCGGAGAACTCCCCCAGTGCAACGTAATCGTTCTGATCGTGGGCAGCCATCTTCACGTGAATCTCAGCAACATCTGCTTGCTGCTTGGCAATCTTGCGCTCGATGGAACCAAATTCCTTCTCGGCATTGCGGAGCTCAGCACCTGCCAGCTTGGGAACAGGCTTGTTCTTCGATGCTGTTGCCTGTGCTGTGACAGAAATACTGGGTGCTGCCATCTGCTTGGCACGCAGTGCCAAGTATTGGTCAACACCATTGGGCAGGTGCGTGAAGTGGCCTTCGAGCACGGCGTATTGATTATCTGTGATGCGCTCAAGCAGGTAACGGTCGTGCGATATGACGAGCAGGGTGCCGGGCCATGTATCGAGAAGGTCCTCCATGGCGACCAACATGTCCGTGTCAAGGTCGTTGGTGGGCTCATCCAAGATGAGCACGTTGGGCTCATCAAGCAGGATCAAGAGAAGCTGCAAGCGACGCTTCTGACCACCGGAGAGATCCTTCACTGGGGTGGAGAGCTGTGCCGAGGTAAAGCCCAGGCGCTCGAGAAGCTGACCAGGGGTCATCTCCTTGCCGCCGACAGAGTAAGTGGTTCGCTTTTCAGCAACGACAGCGCTGACGCGCATGTCCTGAAGCGCTGTCAGCTCATCGAGTTGCTGTGTCAGCGTGGCAATCTTGACCGTCTTGCCGCGCTTCACGCGGCCCGAAGTCGGCTGCACGTGATCAGAAACCAGACCCAGCAGGGTCGACTTTCCAGCACCGTTCACGCCGAGAATTCCCGTGCGCTCACCGGGAGCAATACGCCAGGTGACATCGCGGAGAACCTGCTTGTCGCCATAGCTCACCGAAACATCTTCGAGGTCCACCACGTCTTTACCCAGGCGCTGCATCGCCATCGAAGATAGTTGGATGGCGTCGCGAACGGGTGGCTCATCAGCGATAAGCGCGTTCGCGGCCTCAATACGGAACTTAGGCTTGGCGGTTCGTGCAGGAGCGCCACGGCGCAGCCAGGCAAGCTCTTTCTTCATGAGGTTCTGGCGCTTAGCTTCACTGACGGCAGCAGAGCGGTCACGCTCCACTCGCTGCAGAATGTAAGCGGCATAGCCACCTTCAAAGGGTTCCAAGATACGGTCGTGGACTTCCCAGGTGGCATTGGAAACTTCATCCAAGAACCACCGGTCGTGTGTAACCACCAAAAGTCCGCCCTGGCCGTTAGGCCAGCGCTTCTTGAGGTGACCGGCAAGCCAGGAAATACCTTCCACATCCAAGTGGTTGGTGGGCTCATCGAGGAAGATGACGTCCCAGTCGCCGGTCAGCAAAGCTGCCAGAGCGACACGACGTCGCTGACCACCCGAGAGATCCCCCACCTTGGCATCCCACGGGATGTCGGTGACCAGACCTGTGAGAACATCGCGAACCTTGGGATCGCCTGCCCAGACGTGTTCTTCAATGCCACCGACGATGGCTTCTCCCACGGTGAGGGTGCCGTCAACTTCATCAGACTGATCGAGCATGCCGAGGGTGATACCGCCGCGTCGAGTAACGCGACCAGAATCTGGTTCGAGGCGGCCAGCCAGAATCTTCATCAGGGTGGACTTGCCGTCACCATTACGACCAACAACACCCACACGGTCGCCATCGTTGATGCCGATAGTGATGCCATCAAAGATCACACGCGTGGGGAACTCTAGGTGGAGGTTCTCTCCACCGAGCAGGTGCGCCATTAGTCGTTGACCAGTCGGGCGCCGTGAACGGGGCCCGAGACGCGCAGGACCTTGTGGCCTGCGGCGCTGAGAGTGACCTGAAGATCGATGGCGGACTCCACATCCTGTGCAAGGAAGGCAAGGGTTGGCCCGGAGCCAGAAACGATACCGGCGAGAGCGCCGCTCTTCTCGCCGAGCTCGAGGATTTCCACGAGAGAAGGCTGGAGGTGCAGAGCAGGTGCTTGGAGATCATTGCTCAGCGCATCAGCGAGCATGACAGGGTCACCGGCACGCAGTGCTTGCAGCACTGCCGTGTCCACGGTGGGTGACTGTGGTGCTGGCTTGATATCTGCCACGTGGCGTTCGCGGTGAGCATCCAGCTCGCCATAAACCAAAGGAGTACTCAAACCGAAGTCTGCAGGAACAAGTACCCATTCGAAGTGTTCGTGACTGGTGAGCACAGGACTCAAACGGTCACCGCGACCGGTACCAATTGCGGTGCCACCCATCAACGCGAAAGGAACATCAGCACCGAGTTCGGCAGCAAGAGCCAGCAAAGCGTCTTTGCCTAGGTTGGTTCCCCAGAGTGCGTCGCAGGCAACAAGTGCGCCTGCTGCGTCTGCGGAGCCGCCGCCCATGCCACCGGCAATAGGAACGTTCTTTTCAATCTCGAGGCGAACACCGCCACGATACTTCGCTTTCCGAGCGAGCAACTGTGCAGCTTTGATGGCCAAGTTGGAGGCATCGAGTGGAACACCACTGAGGTCAAAGTCACCGGTGAAAGAAACCGAGAAATCATCTGCGTGATACGCACGAATGTCTTCATAGAGGCCCACTGCTTGATAGGTGGTTGCCACTTCGTGGTAACCGTCATCCATCACAGCGCCAACGGCAAGTGAGACATTGATCTTCCCGGGAGCTCGAACGTGAGCTACCTCTCGTGCACCTGTCTCGGTCATAATTCCAAACTAGCTGGCGTTGGCGATAGACACGAATTGAGCAATGTTCAACTGCTCCCCGCGCAGTGTGGGATCAATCCCTGCACGCTCGAGAAGCTCTGTTGCCGCAGCACTGGAACCACACAAGTCAGAAAGCGCTTGGCGAAGCATCTTGCGACGCTGACCGAACGCACCATCAATGATGTCGAAGGTGCGACGACGCAGGGCTTCATCACCTGGTTGCTGAGCATCCAGTTCAAAACCAACCAATACAGAGTCCACATTCGGCACTGGCCAGAACACTTGGCGGCTCACGGTGCCGGCAATGCGCCATTTTCCATACCAGGCAGCCTTAGCGCTGGGTCCGCCGTAAATCTTGGAACCGGGGGCAGCTGCAAGGCGGTGACCCACTTCTGCCTGCACCATCACCACGCCCGAACGAATGCTGGGGAAGTGCTCCATGAAGTGAAGCAGCACAGGAACAGAGACGTTATAGGGAAGGTTTGCCACCAGTCGCGTGGGCTCATCGGGGAGTTCCATGATCTTCATGGCATCTTCGTGAATTACGGTCAGCTTGGCTTCCGGTGCCATCTCAGCAAATGTCACTGGCAGCTGTGCAGCCAGGCGTCCATCAATCTCCACGGCGACCAGGGAAGCTCCTGCTTCCACGATGCCCAGGCTCAGCGAACCGAGGCCAGGACCAATCTCCACGACAGAGTCGCCGGCTTCAACGTGAGCAACCTTGACGATCTTGCGCACGGTGTTGCCATCAATGACAAAGTTCTGCCCAAGCTTCTTGGTCGGGGTGACATCCAGTAGCTCTGCCAAGTCACGAATCTCGGCAGGACCGAGCAGTTTCACGCTCATGCGACGAGACCGTCTTCCCAGGAGCCGTAAACCTTTTCGGTATTGAAGGCGATCTGAGCACACAGGTCACCCAGGTCATCTCCCAGAACTTCTGCCATCGCACGAACAGTGTGAGGGGTGAGATAGGGAGCATTGGGGCGACCACGGAAAGGAGTGGGGGTTAAGAATGGTGCATCGGTTTCCACGAGCACGAGCTCACGAGGAATAACTTGGAGCGCTTCACGCAACTCTTCGTTCTTCTTGAAAGTGATGGTACCGGAGAACGACAAGTACCAGCCGTTGTCGGCAGCAATCTTCGCCATTGCTGCATCACCAGAGAAGCAGTGGAACACGGTCTTCTCGGGAGCTCCCACGCGCAGCAAGGTTTCAATGACATCATCGTGCGCATCACGGTCGTGGATCTGCATTGCAATGGAATGCTTCTTGGCAATACCGATGTGAGCTTCGAAAGAACGGTGCTGTGCAGCCAGGCCATCTGGGCCAGTGCGGAAGAAGTCGAGTCCGGTCTCCCCCACCGCACGGGTGCGAGGCCACCCAGCCAGCTCGTCGATCACGGCCAGGGCGTCGTCGAGTGTGCCTGCTTCTTCATAGTTGGGAGCTTCGTTGGGGTGGATGGCAACCGCTGCCAACATTCGAGGTTCTGCAGCAGCAACAGTGGCCGACCACTTGGAGGTTTCGACGTCGCCTCCGACCTGAATCACTCCAACAATGCCGACCTCTGCAGCACGCTCAAGGTGCTCGTGATAATCGATGGGCTGGTCACCATCAGAGATCTCCAGGTGGGTGTGGTTGTCATAGACAGCGACCGGGAGGGGCTCAGGCAACGGAGGGTAGGACAAGTCACGCTTCTGGCCGTGCTCGGCTGTGGTGTCGCGCTGACGAATATATGCCGATTCGGTCATATTGATGTAGCCGACTACTCGGCGGAGGACTCAATACGAGGGAAGAGAGCTTCCAGTGCGCCCACGGTGGTTCCGGCAGGAACCTGGTTCCAGTTACCGGCTTCACGTATGGGCTGAGCAGTGAGAGCTCCGAGGGTGCCTTCCACGTTCAGTGCTGACCACAGCTTCTGTGTTGCCTGAGGCATGAAGGGGGAAAGCAAAACGGCCAAAGCACGAAGTCCCTCAGTAGCGGTGTTCAAGACTGTTGCCAGGCGTGCTGCATTGGCGGGGTCCTTCGCGAGAGCCCAGGGCTCTTGCTCCGTGATGTAGCCGTTGAGCGCATCCACGATGGTCCAGATTGCAGTAACTGCTTCGTGGATAGCCAGACGCTCGATAGCAGCGTCTGCTTCTACAGCTGCTGCAGCAACGACGTCCTTGATGGCTTTGTCCGAGGCAGTGAGTTCACCTGCGGCAGGAACAACGCCATCAAAGTAACGGGTAACCATGGCCAGGGTGCGCGAGGCCAAGTTACCGAAACCGTTGGCCAGTTCTGCTTGGTAACGAGCGGAGAGGTCTTCCCAGCTGAAAGAGCCGTCCTGGCCAAAGCTAATGGCGCTCATGAAGTAGTAACGGAAGGCATCAGAACCGAAGGTGTCGGTGATGTCGTTCGGTGCAATACCGGTGAGCTTAGATTTGGACATCTTCTCGCCGCCAACGAGCAGCCAGCCGTGACCATAAACCTGGTGAGGAACCTCGACACCGGCAGCCATGAGCATGGCGGGCCAGATCACTGCGTGGAAACGCAGGATGTCCTTACCCACAATGTGGGTTGCTGGCCACAGAGAAGCAAGCTTCTCTTCGTCATAGCCATAACCAGCAGCGGTGATGTAGTTCAGCAGTGCATCAAACCACACATAGACAACGTGGGAGTCATCCCACGGAAGCTTAATTCCCCAGTCGAAGCTGGAGCGAGAAATGGAGAGGTCGTTCAGACCCTGCTTCACAAACTGAATAACCTCGTTGCGAGCTGACTCAGGCTGAACAAAGTTAGGGTTCGCTTCATACATATCCAGCAGGGGCTGGGTGAAGTCACTCATGCGGAAGAAGTAGTTTTTCTCGTGCAGGTTCTCCACGGGTTTGGAGTGAATTGCGCAGACCTTCTCGCCGGCGAACTCTCCAGTGCCCTCGACCAGGTCAGAGTCCTGCTTGTATTCCTCACAGCCCACGCAGTATGAACCTTCGTATTCACCGGTGTAGATGTAGCCAGCGTCATACAGGTGCTGCAAGAACTTCTTGACGTTATCTTCGTGACGAGCATCGGTCGTGCGAATGAAGTCATCGTTGGAAATGTCGATGGTGCCCAGCAGGGGCTTCCATGCGGACTCAACAAGACGGTCAACCCACTCCTGAGGAGTGGCGCCATTCGCGGTTGCCGTGCGGAGGATTTTCTCACCGTGCTCATCAGTACCGGTGAGCATCCAGGTGCGGTCGCCCGCCTGGCGGTGCCAGCGTGCGAGAACGTCAGCAGCTACCTCCGTGTACGCGTGACCGATGTGGGGCACGTCGTTGACGTAGAAGATAGGCGTGGTGACATAGAAGCTTTTGCCGGCAGACATAGGTTCTATTCTAATTTGGGTCTTGAAACCTTCAGCACCACGTCCATTAACGCCAAATGTGAATTATTCACTTAACCATCCACGTCTGATAAAGTTAGGTAAGCCTTACCTAACTAATTATCATCGGGGGGAAAGTAATGTCCACGCCACACTCACAACTCATGAGAGAAGCATCTGCCAAGCAACACAAAGAAGCAGAAAGCAGCGGTTTTGTGACGCAGCTCATGAAAGGTGAACTGAGCCTCGATGCATACGCCCAATACCTAGCTAACTTGGCCTGGGTTTATGAGGCGCTGGAAGTTCAAACAAACCAAGGCGAACCATTTGTGAGCTCTGAGCCCCTGTGGGATGAACGTCTTGATCGACTTGCCTCCATTGAACGTGATCTCGAAGAATTGGGACACCCCCATTGGCGTGAAGAGTTCCCCACGAGTGAAGCACTCGAGGATTACTGTGCCCAGCTCACTCGTTTGAACGGACGAGCAGATCACCGCCTGATTGCCCACCACTACACACGTTATTTAGGTGACCTATCGGGTGGTCAAGCAATTTCCGCCTTGGTAGCTCGCCACTATGGAGCCACTCCTATGCAGCTACAGTTCTGCAGGTTCACCGACATCGAAGATCTCGTGCGTTACAAAGAGCAATACAGAGCGAATCTCGATGGGTTGTCCCTCTCGGACCGTCAACAAGATGAGCTCGTTGCAGAAGTACAACTTGCCTTCGAGCTCAACAAAAATCTTTTTCAAGATCTAGGCAAACTCGTTTCTGCCTAAGAGCTCCTTGCCGAGAGAGCCGCCTGATACAGCTCTCGTTTGGACAGACCAGTCTCTTCTGCAACCTGAGTTGTGGCCTCTTTGAGGCGCATTCCGTCGGAAACAAGAAGCTGAACTTGGACTAATCCGTCTTCTAGGGTCAGGGTTGCTGCCGTGGCTCCGCCAATAACCAACACGATCTCGCCGCGGACGCCTTCAGCGGCCCATTCGGCAAGCGCTGCAAGGGTTCCGCGCTTGACCTCTTCATAGAGTTTGGTGAGTTCACGGCACACAGCACCTACACGCTCAGCCCCGAGTTCATCACGGGCATCAGCAAGTGATTCTGCGATGCGATTAGGTGATTCGAAGAACACCATGGTGCGGGACTCACGAGCCAAGGCACGGAACGTGGCTTTACGTTCTCCCTGTTTACGAGGAAGGAACCCTTCAAAGGTGAAGCGATCGGTGGGTAGGCCTGCCACGGCGA
>JBEGUL010000012.1:0-2851 GCA_041178865.1 Actinomycetota bacterium
GAAGTTGAGGCAGTCGGTGACCGCAGCTGGAACAGCACCAGAGACAGCAACGTTTCGGTAAGCCTCAGCAAGAGCCAGGCGAGCACCCTGGTAAGGGTCAAGCTGGCAGTAGCGGCCGTTGGCGTCGGTGGCGATGGCAAAGCCGAGACCGGATTCTTCGTCCACGCGAATCATGCCGGCGTCATCGGGGAAGCTGAGCGCCGTGTTTCCCATCACGAAGTAGTCATACTGGGTCGTAATCAGCGACTTGTCAGCGAGGTTAGGGCTGGCAACGAGGGAGAGGAACTCGTCCTTGAGCTCTGCACCACTCTGCGGACGAGCAAGCTTGTCAGCTGAATCAGCGTTGAGAGCATCAATCCATGCGGGATAAGCAACGGGACGTTCGTAGACCGGACCATCGATCGCAACGGTGCGAGGGTCAACGTTCACGATCTCTTCGCCGCCGTGGTGAATGACAAGACGACCGGTGTCGGTGACTTCACCGAGAACACTGGTTTCCACATCCCACTTGTTCACGACAGCCATGAACTGATCCAGCAGCTCAGGCTTGACCACAGCCATCATGCGCTCCTGGCTCTCCGACATGAGGATTTCCTCTGCGGTGAGAGTGGGGTCGCGCAGGAGTACGTGGTCGAGTTCGACGAACATGCCGCCGTCACCGTTAGAAGCCAGCTCACTGGTGGCACAAGAGATACCGGCAGCACCGAGGTCTTGAATACCTTCAACCAGGCCTTCGCGGTACAGCTCGAGGCAGCACTCAATGAGCACCTTCTCAGCGAAGGGGTCACCTACCTGCACAGCAGGACGCTTGGTGGGACCAGTTGAGTCGAATGAGTCCGAAGCGAGAATCGATGCGCCACCGATGCCGTCGCCACCGGTGCGTGCACCGAACAGAACAATCTTGTTGCCCACACCAGATGCGTTAGCAAGGTGAAGGTCTTCGTGGCGGAGAACACCGACAGAAAGAGCATTCACCAGGGGGTTGCCCTGGTAGCAGGAGTCGAAGTAGGTCTCGCCACCAATGTTGGGAAGACCAAGGCAGTTGCCGTAGAAGCTAATTCCGCCGACAACACCGTGCAGAACACGAGGAGTGTCAGGGTGGTCGATTGCACCAAAGCGCAACTGGTCCATTACCGCAACGGGACGTGCACCCATCGAGATGATGTCACGGACGATTCCACCCACACCGGTGGCAGCACCCTGGAAGGGTTCGATGTAGCTGGGGTGGTTGTGGCTCTCCACCTTGAAGGTGACAGCCCAACCTTCACCTACGTCAACAACACCGGCGTTCTCGCCCATGCCGACCATGAGCTTTTCTTTCATCTTTTCGCTGACCTTCTGGCCAAACTGACGAAGATAGATTTTTGAAGACTTGTATGAGCAGTGCTCACTCCACATCACGGAATACATTGCGAGCTCACCCGAGGTGGGACGGCGACCGAGGATCTTGCGGATCTCTGCGTACTCGTCATCTTTGAGACCGAGGGCGCCATAGGGCTGAACCTTGTCTGGGGTTGCGATGGCGTTCTCTACGGTGTCGGCGACGTGGATGCTCACGCGACGGTCCCTTCTTCGTGGGTAGTGCGGAAAGAGTGTGGGCTCATGGCTTTAGCGTCCTCCGGGAGGACCAAGAATGAGCAGGGTGGAGAAGACGGCAACGATTGCCAACACAATGACAAGAATGAGCAGCACGGGACGTGCCAGGAACCAGCGGAAGAGACGGTCGAGAGCTTGAGCATCGCGAGGGTCATTGGTTGCCTGAGTGCGCCACGGACCTTCAAGCGCTCCGCGCTTGGCCTGAACTAACTCGAATGGAATGGTGGCGTAGGGGAGGATCGCGGTGATCACCGCGAGCAGACCTAGCCAGAAGCCCCAGCGCTGGTTGAACGCAATCAGTATTGACGTTGCGCCATAGCTAATGAACACCAAACCGTGCAGACCACCGATAGTAGTGAACAGAGTCTGGTCAATGCCTGTTGTTGCTCGCAGAATCAAACCCGTGATCAGTAGCGTCCACGTGATTGCTTCGGCGATAGCCAGCACGAAGTAGAGCTTGCGAGGAGTGAAACCTGACTTCGTAGATGTAGTCATGACGCTTATGCCTTGGAAAGGATGGTGCTCTGAATAACAGAGGTGAAGAACTTCAGGCCATCAAGACCTGAACGCATGGCCTTCGAAGTGTCAGGACCAAAGCCGGGCTCAACTGCGTGCTCAGGGTGAGGCATCAGGCCAACGACGTTGCCTGCTTCGTTGGAAACACCGGCAATGTCATCGAGAGAACCATTGGGGTTCATACCGACATAACGGAAGGTGACCTGACCGTTGTCTTCAATGCGCTTGATGGTGTCTGCATCTGCGATGAAACGACCATCTGCGTTCTTCAAGGGGATGATGATTTCTTCACCCTGTGAGAAGTCTTTCGTCCATGCAGTGTTGTTGTTCTCCACGATGAGCTTCTGATCGCGACGAACAAACGTGCCGCAGTCATTACGACCGTGAGCACCAGGAACCAGGCGAGCTTCTGCAAGCATTTGGAAGCCGTTGCAAATACCTAGGACAGGCATGCCCTTGTGAGCTGCATCAATGACCTCAGCCATGATGGGGGCGTGGCTGGCAATAGAGCCTGCACGCAGGTAGTCGCCGTAGCTAAAGCCACCAGGAAGAATGATTGCTTCCACGCCTTCAAGGTCGTGAGCACCGTGCCACAGAGCGACAGGTGTTCCACCCGCGAGCTTCACAGCACGCTGGGCGTCGCGCTCATCGAGTGAGCCGGGGAAGGTGATGACTCCGACGCGCATTACTTGGCCTCGGAGATGCTGACGACATCTTCGATGACCGAGTTCGAGAGGAT
>JBEGUL010000013.1:0-12072 GCA_041178865.1 Actinomycetota bacterium
GGGATGTGTATCGCGCAGATCGTTTCGTCAAGAGCGTTCGTGTGTTGACTTTCAAAGACGTCAACGTGGAAGAGCTCTCTTCCAAGGAGTTTGAACTTCCCAAGGAACTCGCTCTCGACGAGTAGTCCTCCACAGTGGTGATGTCAGCGGAGCGAATCACAACTTTGTGTTCGTTGATGTGAGGAGCCGCCGCTGAGTCGATGATTCTCTGTGGAGGTCATCATGACAACAATTTGTGGTTTGCCCAGCTCTGCGGTTGAAGAAAACATGCAGCACGTCATGCCAGGTGTTGAGGATTCAACATTATTTGCTGCCGGTTTTGCTCGAGCTGCCTGGAGCACACTCACAGAACCAGGAGACCGTGTCGCAGGTCGACTCATCTCTCTGTTCGGTCCCGAGCGAGCATTGCAGTTCCTCATTGACCGTTTTCGAGCTGATGAAATCATCAAAGAATACCCCGCCTTCGAACAGCTGGAGATAGACCCCGCCCAGTTCGAAGAGGACCTGGCAGAGGGAATATTGAGATGGCAGCCACGACTAAGTTCAGGTGATGCCCTTCGCTCAGTGTCACATGCGGCAGGGTTAGGAGCATTCTTACTGACACCAGAACACGAGTTCTGGCCAACGGGAGTCAACGACCTTGGACTTCATGCGCCGCTGGTGTTGTGGGGGAGAGGACAACTGGCAGCTCTTGAACAGTTTGAGAACTCTCTGGCTGTCGTTGGAGCACGGGCGTCCACCGGATATGGCGAACACGTCACAATGGAAACAGTTTCAGCAATTGCTGAGCGGGGAGTAGCCATCGTTTCTGGCGCTGCCTATGGCATTGACGGGATGGCACATCGTTCAGCGCTTGCTGTGGGCGGGACGACTATGGCTTTTCTTGCCGGAGGTGTTGACCGTTTCTATCCCAGTGGGCACGATGCCCTGCTTGCCCGCATCATGGAATCTGGGGTTGTGCTCGCAGAGGCACCTTGTGGCTATGCGCCGACGAAGTGGAGATTCTTACTGCGGAATCGTTTGATCGCAGCGTCAACCCAAGCCACCATTGTGATGGAAGCTGGATGGCGATCAGGGTCGCTGAACACCGCGAATCATGCTGCAACCTTGGGTAGGCCTCTTGGAGTGGTTCCTGGGCCTGTGACAAGTGCGTCCTCAGCTGGGTGTCATCGATTGCTTCGGGAATACGATGCCGTGTGTGTCACTACGGCCTCAGAAATGTTAGAGCTTTTACCCGGACAGCCTCCGGCCTTGAGCGAGTCAGAACTCGCAGAAGCCACGGAGTGAGGCATTCTTGAATGCATGCAGCTCGAAAGTGCCCTAGATGGCTTCATTGCCTACCTGGGTGCTGAGCGCGGCTACTCCGAGCACACTATCAAGGCGTATTCTTCTGATCTTCGTGATCTGGCGAACTATGCCGAGCGAAGGAATGTTAAGGATCTTGAGGGAATCAACCTCGAATTCCTTCGTGACTGGCTTTATGAATCAGCGCAGACAGGCTTAACCAAAACAACACTTGCCAGACGCTCAGCTAGTGTTCGAAGCTTCACAGCTTGGATGCGCAGGCAAGGTATTTCCGAAGCAGATGCCGGGGCTCGTTTGAAATCTCCCAAGGCAGATCAGTCTTTGCCGCGAGTGATTTCGATGCCTCAGCTAGAAGAAATCTTTGAGCACCTGGTCGAGAATGCGAGCGAGGGTGACCCTATGGCCCTGCGCGATGTGGCCATCATCGAACTTCTTTACGCCTCCGGTCTTCGAGTGTCAGAACTCGTTGGCTTGAATATCGGAGATGTTGATTTAGAACGCCTCACGGTTCGCGTGATGGGGAAAGGCTCGAAAGAACGAGTTGTTCCTTTTGGTATTCCCGCAGCCTCTGCTTTGACGGATTACCTCACCCGCTCGAGAAAGATTCTTGTGGAGGGCAAGCCTGCAACTCCAGGATTCTTCGTGGGAGCGCGCGGAGGAAAGCTGAGTACGCGCAGCGTGTATGGACTTGTTGCTTCCTTACTGGAACCACTCGGTGGGAGCGGTCCAGCTGGCCCCCACGCCTTGCGGCACACCGCAGCGACGCATCTACTCGATGGAGGCGCAGACCTTCGCATTGTTCAAGAGATGTTAGGCCACGCCAGTATGGGCACCACGCAGATCTACACCCACGTCTCTATGGAGCGACTGACGTCGAGCTACCAGCAAGCGCATCCTCGCGCTTAGCCGCTGCTTTCATTTGCTTCTTGAACCAGGCAGTGTCGGTAACTCGGGCCAAGATGGGACCTGAAATGACCGTAATAAGCATGTATGTGGCGGCTAAAGGTGCAATCAGGGGCTGTACTCCAGCAGACACTGCCAATCCAGCAATAATCACGGTGAATTCGCCACGGGGCATCAATGCCAGGCCAGTACGCCAACGACCAGGTCGCCCAATTCCTGCTCGCTTGGCGGCGAGGTAGCCGGTGAGAACTTTGGTGCTCATAGTTACCACAGCAAGAATCAGTGCGGGGAAGAAGACTTCGGGAATATCTGCAGGATTAGTAGTGAGTCCAAAGAAGACAAAGAAGATGGCAGCGAACAAGTCACGAAGAGGAGCTAGTAGTTTTTCTGCGTTGTGTGCGACCTGGCCCGAGAGGGCAATACCAACCAAGAAAGCACCCACTGCTGCGGAAACCTGAACTTCAGAAGCGAGACCTGCCACCAACATGGTGAGACCGAGAACACCCATCAGGAGAGTTTCAGGCTGCTCCGAGTGGAAGATGCGGGAGAGTTTCTTTCCGTGGCGTACAGCTAAATACAGAACGATAGAAACCGAGCCCACGGCAATTGCCACAGTGATAGCGCCCTGCATCAAGCTGGCACCAATGACCACGGCAGAAAGTATGGGGAGGTAGAAGGCCATGGCAAGGTCTTCAAGAACTAACACGGAAAGAACAATCGGGGTCTCACGGTTACCCAGGCGTCCCAGGTCACGCAGCACCTTGGCAATGACGCCGGATGAAGAAACCCAGGTCACACCAGCCATTGCAAGGGCAGCGACAGGCCCCCAGCCTAAGAGCAAAGCAAAAACTGCGCCCGGGATAGCGTTGAGCAAACCATCCCAGATGCCGGCCCTGGCCGAGGACTTGAGGTTTCCCACAAGCTCAGTGGGGGAGTACTCTAGCCCCAACATGACGAGCAGTAGGACAACTCCTAGCTCAGCTCCAGAACTGAGGAAGTCCGTACTTGCCTGCAGGGGCAAAATGCCGCCAGCACCGAATACCAACCCTGCCGTCATGTACAGAGGAATGGGAGATTGGCCAAATTTAATCGCGAGACGCCCCAGCAAACTGAGGCCCAGGAGCAAAGCCCCAACCTCAATGAGCATCCAGGTCTCGTCATGCATAGCTATACCTGACTGTGTGCGAGGAGCTTGTCTAGCTTGTCCAAGCCTTCACGAGTGCCTACGGCGACAATAAGGTCATCCATTCGGAGAACCTCAGAAGGAGTGGGAGAAGGAATAACGTCCTTGCCACGCAAGATCGCAACGATAGAGGTTCCCGTTTGGGTGCGGGCTTGTGTGTCGCCCAGAGGCCTATCAAGGAAGCGCGAGTCTGCGGGAAGTACCAACTGCTCTGTATAGAGTCCGATAGTTCCATTACCTAAGCCAGAGAGCTGGCTAAGCAGTGCTGCATGGCCGAGAAGGTCAGACAATGCAGCAGCTTCGTCACCAGTCAGAGGAACGGAGCCAAGGATGGCATCCGGATCTTCTGGGTCATAAAGAGCAACTTCACGGTGACCGTCGCGGTAACTGAGGACACCAATGTGTTGGCCGGCTTGCGTCACGACGTCGTGACGAACTCCGAAACCAGGAAGGTCAATTTTTTCGATGCGTACACCCATGCCTCCACGTTATCCCAGAGCTGAGCGCAGACCATCCGATACGTCGTTATCGAGGAAAGTGAAACCAGAAGTTAACAGAACTTCAGGAGAAATTTTCTGGCTGGAAAGCAGTAGCTCTCGACCTGCCTGACCCAGAAGGAGCGAGATGGCAAAACCAGGCGCGGGGAACCAATATGGCCGCATCATCATCTTTGCCAGAGTTGTGATGACAGTCCCTGAGGTCGCATGAGTGGGGGCCACCAGGTTGACGGGTCCTGAGATCTTGTTTTCTACCAGGTATGCCAGCGCACGTGCTTCATCACGCAAGCTGATCCACGGCCACCAATCTTTACCACCTGCGAGTGGTCCAGCAACAAAGAATCTGGTGAGTAAGCGAAGGGGGCCGAGAGCGCCAGATTTGCCAAAAACTAAACCGGTTCTGGCATAGGCAACGCGAAGGTAGTTTTCGGCGGGTTCGGCAGCCGCCTCCCAAGAAACCACAACATCGGAGAGGAAACCATCTCCGCGGACAGAGGTCTCGGTCAGAACTTCATTTCCTCTGTCGCCATAGAAACCCACTGCAGATCCCTGCACGAGAACAGATGGTTTCTTCTTCGCAGTTGCAATCGCATCAACAAGGGTTGCAGTTGTACTCAGACGTGAGTAGAGAATTCCGTGCTTGGTTTTTGCGGTCCAGGGCATCTTGCTAATGGTGGAACCAGCAAGGTTCACAATTGCGTCGATTTGGCCATGTTCACTGGAAATAGCATCAAGATCGAGGGCAGCAGAATCTGGATTCCACTGAATACGGTTGGGGCCCGCCGACCTCGAGAGCAAAAGAACTGTGTGTCCTTGATCGTGAAGAACAGTGGTGAGAGCGGTTCCAATCATTCCGGAACCACCAGCAATAAGCACCGTTAACGCACGAGCCACGACAGCCTCCACTTCTGGAAGCGGCCGTGGCTCGTCTGAGTTCGAGTTAGGCGGAAGCGCTTCCGCGTCCCACGATACCTGCGCGCACCAGCAACACATAGATTTGGCAGCCCAGGCAGTAGCCAAATACTGAGTTGAGGAAAGCGGCAACGAAGGCGAAAGCCACCGCGATGATGGCGCCGGTAGTCAGACCGAGCAATGCAAAGACAAGGCCTGCCAGCGAAATGATGAAACCAATCAACTGGGCAAATGTCGGTGGCTTGGGGTCTTCGAGCTCGGAAGGAGCTGAAAGGCGAGGGCGAACCAATGCTTTGAAGACTGCGCCATAGGGGTGCTTGGCAATGCCGGCAAAAGCACCAATCGCAAAGATAGCTGTGATGTAGGTCAACAGCATGCCAGCGGGGGTAGCAAAGTTTTGCACCAAGGAGTTGCTGCTAGTGAGCGCCTCAGGGTTGGCCAGCAAGAAAACCAGTTCAACGGTCAGAGTAATCAACGTGATGGTTGCACCAAAGCGCGGACCGCGAGGATCAATACCTTTGGTTCCTTGCTGTGCAGCGAGGGGATTCGGCTTATTAGATGACATAGCTGTCGTGCTCTCTCTTGATGGCGATTTCCAAACCAGCGATAACTGCTTCGGGGCGGGGGGATCCACCTATTCTCGCGGCGATAGCGCCGCTGTCATCGAGGATAAAAGTGGTGGGTGTTTGCAAAATATTGAACTGCTGGGCGAGGTCTTGGCGGTTGGTGAGGTCAACATCGACGTGGTTCACACCAGGGTGTTCTGCTGCAACTTGAGCAAGATACTTTCTGGTCCCAGGGCATTTGGTGCAGAACTCTGAACTGAACTGCAGCAAAGTTCCAATCTTTCCGAATTCAATTGATTCGCCCAAAGATGCGGGATCAATTCGTGTGAGTCCATCTTGTTTCTTCACGCGGCCTTCAGCAGCTTTGATATACAAACCCAAGGCGGTGGAAACCACAACGAGGCCGCCAAGCAGAAGAATGATCAGGGAAAGGTCCATGGTTATTCAAGACTATTTCTCTTCAACCCCGTCGTGCCGAGTGTGACGTTACGTGACGACAGGTAATGTTTTACTCGTGGCTGAGATTGAATTTCGTTCAGATGTAACTGTTGAATTGGTGCGCTCGAGCGCCCATGACTCCGATGTGCTTTTTGCGGCGCGCGTGTCGACCCAGGGAGAGCAGACTCTGACAGAGTCCATGCAGACTCCTGAGTCACGTGCTGAAGATGAGAAGCGCGATAAGGGTTTGATCAATTACCTGATGCGTGACCGCCACGGTTCCCCTTTTGAGCACAACTCGATGACGTTCTATGTGCAGGCACCAATCTTCGTTTTCCGCGAATTCATGCGTCACCGCATTGCCTCCTACAACGAAGAGTCCGCTCGCTACCGCGAACTCAACCCAGTGTTCTATGTGCCAGCTGCAGACCGCAACCTGATTCAGGTGGGAAAGCCCGGTGCCTACGACTTTATTCCTGGAACCCCAGAGCAGACAGCCCTCACCCAGGAAGCAACCAAGCACGCTGTGACGGTTGCCTACCAGGAATATGAGCGCATGCTTGAAGCAGGTATTGCTCGTGAAGTTGCCCGTGGAGTTCTTCCTGTGGCTACCTATTCATCCATGTATGTGACCATGAACTCCCGTTCGCTGATGAATTTCCTGTCACTGCGCACTAAGCGTGAAGGTACACACTTCCCTTCCTTCCCTCAGCGTGAAATCGAAATGGTCGCCGAGAAGATGGAAGATGAGTGGGCAAAGCTCATGCCGTTGACCTATTCGGCGTTCAATGAGCACGGCCGCGTTTCGCCGTAATCTCTCCACTTAGATACGCTTAATCTGTGGCCAACGCAGAAAACCCTTTCGGACAAGTACTTGTCGCGCTCATAACCCCGTTCACCGCTGATGGCGAAGTGGACTGGAACGACGTAGAGAAGCACATTGACTACGTTGTCTCCAACGGCGCCGATGGCATCGTTGTCACCGGAACAACCGGTGAAACCTCAACCTTGACTGACGATGAGAAGGTCAAGCTGGTTGAAGTTGGTAAGAAGGTTGCGGGTAGTCGCGCCAAGATCATCATGGGTGGTCCTTCCAACGAAACAGCGCACGCTATTGAACTAGCCAAGAAGAGCGCCAAGGCTGGAGCCGACGGCATCATGGCTGTCACTCCTTATTACAACAAGCCCACCCAAGCCGGTGTGCTCACTCACTTCCGCATGGTTGCAGACGCAACCGACCTGCCCTTCATCATGTATGACATTCCCGGGCGTTCTGGTATTCAGATTCAGTACGAAACCATCCTTCGCTTGGCAAAGCACCCCAACATAGTTGCCGTGAAGGACGCCAAGGGTGATTTCAGCGAAGTCAGCCGAGTTTTGAACCAGACTGACCTGCTCTACTTCTCTGGCGATGACGCCAATGTTCTTCCCCACATGGCTATCGGCGCATCCGGTCTTATCGGTGTGACGGCAAACGTGGCACCTGCGCCCTACCGAGCCATGATTGATGCAGTCAACAGTGGAGACCTTAAATCCGCTACCGAACAGCACAAAGCACTGGAGCCTTTGGTTCGCGCCATCATGACTCACGTTCCTGGAACTGTTGCAGCAAAGTATGTTCTTCATGGACTGGGGCGCATTAGTAGCCCACGTGTCCGTCTGCCCCTCGTGGGCCCAGAAGAATGGGAAGCAGCCAAGATTGAGGACGAGATTTCGCTCGTCGGCTCAATCGCAGGCTTGGACTTCTCCAACTTCCGCCCCGACCGCAATGCCGCTGCTGGCGGAGCATTGCCCAAAATCGCCGGTACTACTAGGTAGTACCACACTCGTCAGGGCAACCGCCCGGGCGTGAATAGGGCTGCAGAGCCCATGCTCGTAAGAGGAATATGCCTAACGAACTGTATGACCCACCCGCACTAGAAAACGGAACGCTGCGCGTTGTCCCACTCGGAGGAGTGGGTGAGATTGGTCGCAACATGACCGTCTATGAACTCAACGGCAAGCTGCTTGTTGTGGACTGTGGTGTTCTCTTTCCCGAAGAAACCCAGCCTGGTGTGGACTTGATCCTTCCTGACTTCAGCTATATCCGCGACCGGATGGATGACGTTCTCGCAATCGTGTTGACCCACGGCCATGAGGACCACATTGGTGCTGTTCCTTATCTTCTGCGGTTGAAAAACGACATTCCTCTCGTTGGCTCTGGCCTGACTCTGGCGCTCATTGAAGCAAAGCTCAAGGAGCACCGTATCCAGCCCTACACTCTCCAGGTCAAGGAGGGAGATAAGGAACAGTTCGGCCCCTACGAACTCGAGTTTGTTGCCGTCAACCACTCCATCCCTGACGCTTTAGCTATTGCAATTCGTTCTGAAGCAGGTCTTGTTCTTCACACAGGTGACTTCAAGATGGATCAGCTTCCCCTGGATGGCCGTCTTACCGATCTGCGTGCATTCGCACGCCTCGGCGAAGAAGGTGTGGACTTATTCCTTCCTGACTCCACCAACGCCGACGTTCCCGGCTTCACTCCGCTCGAGCGTGAAATTGGTCCAGTACTGGAAAGTGTTATTCACCGCTCCAAGCGACGGGTCATCGTGGCGAGCTTCTCGTCTCACGTTCACCGCGTGCAACAGGTCATCGATGCTGCCGTGGCGAATAATCGTCATGTTGTGTTGATGGGGCGTTCGATGGTGCGCAACATGGGTATTGCAACAGAGCTCGGATATCTGGATGTTCCCGAAGGAACAATCATCGATGCGAAGAAGGCTGCAGATCTCCCTGATGATCGCCTGGTCTACATGTCCACTGGTTCTCAGGGTGAACCCATGGCAGTTCTTGCCCGCATGGCAAACCTTGAACATCAAATTGAAGTTGGTCCTGGAGACACCGTCATCCTGGCTTCCAGCTTGATCCCCGGGAATGAAAATGCGGTTTACCGCGTCATTGATGGCTTGACCAAACTTGGTGCCAAGGTCGTCCATAAGGGCAACGCCAAGGTACACGTCTCTGGACACGCTGCCGCAGGGGAGTTGCTCTACTGCTACAACATCTTGCAACCCAAGAACGTATTCCCTGTACACGGGGAATACCGTCACTTAGTAGCAAATGCCAACCTTGCTATTGACTCCGGCGTTGATGCTCACCGCACCATTTTGGGTGAAGATGGCACTGTCATTGATTTGAAAGATGGCATTGCTCGAGTTGTTGGCCAGATCGACATTGGCTACGTCTATGTCGATGGCTCCAGTGTTGGCGAGATAACGGACAACGATTTGAAAGACCGTCGAATCCTCGCTGAGGAAGGCTTCATCTCAATCATCGTTGTAGTGGACCCTGCCACAGGCAAAATCATCGTGGGGCCAGAGATTCATGCCAAGGGCTTCGCCGAAGATGATGCCGTGTTCGATGACATCAAGCCTGCTATTGCCAAGGGTCTTCAGGAAGCTGCTCATAACGGTGTTCGTGATGCGCACTCTCTTCAGCAAGTCATCCGTCGCATCGTGGGGCAGTGGGTTTCTAAGAGTTACCGCCGCCGCCCGATGATTATTCCTCTGGTTATCGAAGCTTAAAATAATCGTCGAATAAGTAGTCGACGCGTGTCGATGATTTCGTTTAGGCTACGTATGTGTCCTCGATGAAGAAGCCCAAACAAGCCACGCGTGCTGATGTCGCGCGGATGGCTGGCGTATCCGAGAGCACAGTGAGTTATGCACTCACGGGCGTTCGCCCCATCAGTGAAGATACGCGTGAGCGCATCGAACAGGCGATGCAGGCCTTGGGCTATGTGCCCAATGCGATGGCTCAGGCATTGGCAAGTAAAAAGTCAGGCCTTCTGGCTCTCTTGTTCCCCGTGGGGGAGCGAGGCTTTGGAGAGACTGACTTTGAGTATGTCGAAGCAGCAACTCAAGCAGCAGCTGAAGATGGTTATCAACTATTGCTCTGGCCCAACGCAGTTGAAGATACAGCTTCGCTCAAAAAGATTGTTGCCCAGGGTCTTGTTGAAGGCGTTCTCCTGATGGAGGTCCGATCGCAAGATCCACGTGTTGATGTGCTCCGTGAAAGTGGAACGCCTTTCTGCTTGATTGGCCGCACCGATGATTCTCAAGACCTGACGTATGTGGATGCTGATTTTTCTCAATGGGGCCCTATGGCAATTCATCACCTGTCAGATCTGGGGCACACCAACATTGGCGTCATTTCAATGCGCGACGAACTTGTTGAGGCTGGTTATGGACCAGTGGTTCGAACTGAGAAGCCTATGATTGAGGTCGCTCAGCGCACAGGCATGAAGGTGACCATCAAGCATCCCAAGCCCACTATCCGTGCAGGACGGTTGGCTTTTGAAGAGTTGTTGGCTGAACAGCCCGACATCACAGCGATCATTGGGTTCAACGAACCTGCGTTCATTGGTGCGCTTGAAGTGGCTGGCGCTCGCGGAATGAGCATTCCTCAAGATTTGTCTGTGATGAGTTTCGGCCTTTCAGAAGAAGCCGCAAACATGACTGTGCCTGCTCAGACAACGATTAACGTTGATGGACCCGAGTTGGGTCGAATGGCAGTTCAGTATTTGATTGCCCGCCTGAACGGGGACAAAAAGTCGGTGTTACAGAACCTCACTCAGCCTCAGTTCTTTGATCGGGGCAGTACCGGCCCCGCCCCGCAATTACGCGGGTAAGGGAACAAATTACCCCTTGAATCACGATTCGGTTACGAAAATACGAAACGGTGTTTCTGGGGTAGACACATCCATAAATCATTAGGTAGATTTCTCTCTATCGACGCGCGTCGACGATGCGCGTCGAAACCTGGAAGCACCAAAGAAGTTGCGTGGCCAAATTGGTCACCACTGAGAAAGGTAAATCACTTATGAAGGCAAGCAAGCGCGGTCTCCGCGTAGCCGCAGCAGTTGCTGCTGGTGCGCTTACTCTCGGCACCCTCTCGGGTTGTGCCGCAGCAGGCGACAGCAGCAAGACATTCACCGTCTGGTGGTACTCGGGCGAAGACACCGCTCAGTACATCGCATGGACCGAGGCTCTTGATGAGTTCAAGGCAGCACACCCTGACGTAACCGTTAACTTCGAATTCAAGACCTGGGAACAGATCGAGAAGTCGGGTAACTCCATCCTCGACTCCGACAAGGCACCTGACCTTTCCGAGTGGAACAAGGGTAACGGTACCGCTGGTACAGCTTCACAGGCTGGTCTGCTCCTCAACCTCGAGGACTACGCAGCTCAGTACGGCTGGACTGACCTCCTTCCCGCATCCGCACAGCAGGTTGGTCGCTACACCGATGGCCTCATGGGCTCGGGCGACCTCTACGGTGTACCTACCTACGGTGAGTACGTAGGTTGGTTCTACAACGCAGACATGCTGACCGCTAACGGTATCGACGCAACTGCTCTCAAGAGCCAGGCTGACCTCGAAGCTGCATTCGCAAAGCTCGTTGCTGCAGGAATCACTCCTATCGCAGCAGCTGACTACATGCTCGTGCACCTCGCATACAACCTGACCCTGAACAAGGCTGACAACGACTGGGTAAACGCTTACCAGTTCTTCGACGGTGAAGTTGACTTCAACGACGCAGCATTCACTCAGGCATCTGAGCAGATCCAGAGCTGGACTCAGAAGGGTTACATCGCAGCTAGCGCTTCTGGTGCAACCGCTGACGACGCAGTTGCAGCATTCACCGGTGGTACTTCTCCATTCATGCCTGGTGGTACCTGGCTTGATGGAACCGTTGCTGGTGCAGCTACCTTCACTTGGGGCAAGATCCTCAACCCAGGTAACGCTGTATCGACCGGTTCTGCTGGAAACATCTGGGTTATCCCTGCAAAGGGTAAGAACCCTGACCTCGCTGCTGAGTTCATCAACCTGACTCTTCAGCCTGCATCTCAGAACACTCAGGCAGCTAACGGTGGTCTTCCACTGCTGGCAACCGAGATTGGTACCAACCCCACCACTCTCATCACCCTGCCACTGTTCCAGGAGCTCGTTGCTGACAACGGTCTTGGTTTCTACCCAGACTGGCCCGTCGCTGGTTACTACGACATCCTCAAGGCTGCCGTTATTGACCTCGTAGCTGGTAACACCACTCCTGCTGAGTACCGCGAAGCCATTGGCTCGTACTACGAAGAGAACAAGCCATAACCAGTCGCTGATGAGGCTTTAGCCTCACCACACTGAAAGGCAACAATCCGGTGCGGTGTCCTCCGCGGCATCGCACCGGATTTCTCTTTCTTGCGGGCGACTTTTCGGCTCGCTAGTCTCTTGAGAC
>JBEGUL010000014.1:0-11978 GCA_041178865.1 Actinomycetota bacterium
ATCACAGTAACGCCCAAGCCACTGACGTTGAGTGTGACTGTGTCGCCGACATCACGTCCCTACAACACCTCAACAGTGGTGTCTTTGGCTTCTACGTCAGCATCTGACCTGAGCGGTGTAATCAATAACGACAGCGTCGGGACCGATGATTCCAAGCTAACCGCGTCTATCTCAACTGCAGATGTGGCAACGAATAAAGAAGTAACTGTCTCGGTGGCATCCGGCTACATTACAGGCACTCACGCTGGAAACTACTTGCTTCCAACCGTCACGGGCACACCTGTCTTGACAGTGACTCAGACCAGCCAAGCTACTCTGTCTTGGTCATCTGTTCTCTCAACTGTCTATGGACAGAACATCACGCTCTCCGCATTAGGTGGCAGTGGAACAGGTGCGCTCAGCTTTGCTACGACAAGTGGACCTTGTACTGTTGCCAGCTCGATTGTTACTCCAACCAGTGTGGGAACCTGTGTGGTAATTGTGACCCGCGCAGCAGACACGAACTACACAGCTCAAACTCTCTCTGGCAATGTGGAGATTGCTCAAGCAACACAATCCGCAGTCTCGTTGACCAGCGCAACGTCAGTTGTCTATGGTTCTACCTTGACTCTCACAGCAACAGGCGGTGAGGGTAGTGGTGCATATGACTTCGCCAAGGTCAATGGATTGTGTGCTGTTTCTGGTGATGAACTCACCCCATTAGGTGTCGGTGACTGTGTTGTTCACGCGCGCAAACTCAGCAGCACCAACTTCGCCACTTCGGCGTGGTCAGCTGATGTGACCATCAGCATGACGGCAAAGCCGCTCACACTAACGGTGTCTCCACAAAACCGTCAATGGAACGGCAGTACGTCAATTGCCCTGGCTTCTACCACCGCTTCTAACCTTTCGGGGATTGAACTGGGAGACACTGTTTCAGTTGATAACTCATTCTTGTCAGCTTCGGTCTCAACAGCTGATGTTGGGGCCAACAAGCCTGTCTCGGTGAGTATTTCCGCGGGTTACCTCGCTGGTGTAGACGCCGCTAACTATCTGTTACCGACTGTTTCTGGTTCCCCTACCGTGACTATCTCCCGTGCTGATCAAGCTGTGCTCAGTTTTACCTCGAGCACCAACACCACGTATGGCCAGACCTTGGCCCTCACAACCTCAGGTGGTTCGGGAACAGGTTCAACCAGCTACGCAGTAGTTAGCGGCCCATGTTCAGTTTCTGGATCGACACTGAGCTCGTCGGCTGCAGGGTCCTGTGTTGTCACGGCAACTAAAGCTCAAGACGCAAACTACTCTTCAACGACCGCGAATCACACTGTTTCAGTTGCATACGCTGATCAATCTGCCGTGGGCATCACGAATATCAACACTGTGGTCTATGGCTCAACGCTGTCATTGACCGCCTCGGGTGGAACTGGTACTGGTGCCTATGCTTACTCGCCTGTTTCTGGTCCTTGTAGCATTTCTGGTTCAACATTGAGTACTACTGCAGTGGGGGACTGTGTGCTCAAGGCGCGCAAGTTAGGCGACAGCGGATATAACGCATCTGCATGGACATCAAACTTCACCGTTTCAATCACCCCCAAGCCGCTGACGCTCTCTGTCACTGTTGACCCAAGTTCACGTGAGTACAACACATCACGCACAGTTGCACTTGCCGCGACGTCGGCTACCAACCTAACCGGCATCATCAACAGTGACGTTGTGGGAACCGACGACAGCAAGCTTTCTGCTGTCGTTTCGACTGCAGACGTAGCCACGAACAAGGTTGTCATCGTTACGGTTGCCTCAGGCTTCCTCACCGGAGCGAATGCCGCAAACTATCAGCTGCCTACCGTTACGGGAACTCCTGTGTTGTCGATTACCCGAACAGCCCAGTCTGCGATCACAGTGACGAGTGCACTGACAACAATCTTCGGCCAGAACATTTCACTTTCTGCAACGGGCGGTTCTGGAACGGGTGCACTGACCTTCGCCACAACGAGTGGTCCGTGTACTGTGGCGGCATCCATCATGACGCCCACGAGCGCTGGAAGTTGTGTAGTTGTTGCTACCCAAGCGGGAGACAACAACTACTTCGCCCAGACCCAGTCTGTAACGGTTGACATCGCTGCGGCTGCTCAGTCTGCAGTGATGATGACCAGTGCTACAACTGTTGTCTACGGCAACACTTTGACCCTGACAGCTAGCGGTGGAACGGGATCTGGCGCTTTTTCCTTCTCAAAGGTTTCAGGCGCCTGTGACGTTTCGGGAACAACCCTGACCCCGCTTTCTGTCGGTGAATGTGTTGTTCATGCTCGTAAGGCAGCAGATGCGTCATATGCAATTTCTAACTGGTCTGCTGATGTCACAATTACTCTCACGGCCAAGCCATTGACCCTGTCAGTGACCCCGTCTCCTGGACTTCGCCCATACAACGGAAGTTCAGTTGTGGCTTTGGCTACGACAACAGCAGCAGATCTCGTTGGGCTTGAAGTGGGCGATGACGTCAGCGTAGATCACTCCAAACTTGTGGCAACAGTGGCGACACCCTCTGTCGGAGCTAACAAGCCAGTCACTGTTGTCGTTCAGCAGGGGTACTTGGTTGGGCCTGAGTCGGGAAACTATTTCCTTCCCACCATTACAGGCAGCCCACTGCTGACAATTACCCAAACCAACCAGTCAGGGATCTCGTTCGCCAACGCCTCTAGCGTCCCTTATGGCCAGAACCTCACCTTGGTTGCTTCTGGCGGCTCTGGAACTGGTGCACTCACCATTACGCAGGCAAGCGGACCCTGCACGGTGACAAACAATGTACTCACATCCACAGGCGTTGGAACCTGTGCGGTGACAGCAACCCGTGCATCTGATGCCACCTACCTTGCTGAATCAACCACAGCCAACATTTCCATTACTCGCGCAGCTCAAACTTTGAACTTCACTTCTGAAGTGCCAGAAGAGCCCATGCCGGGAGACAACTACACCCCAGTTGCAGTTTCTAGTGGTGGAGCGGCTGTCTCGTTGAACATCACCAATGGTTTAACAACGGTGTGCACTATTTCTAATGGTGTTGTTTCCTTCCTTGCAGCAGGTCAATGTGTGATCACCGCAAGCCAGGCCGGAACCTCAAACTATCTCCCTGCAACTTCGATTTCACAGACCATCGTGGCTGGAATGCTGAACCAGACCATTTCGTTCCCCACCATCACCGACCGTGACTTTGGTTCAGCTGCTTTCTCAGCATCTGCCACTGTGAATTCTGGTCTAACGCTGAACTATTCCAGCACTACAGGATCTATTTGTAGTGTGAACTCGTCTGGGCTAATCACCCCTCAGGCTGTGGGTACATGCTCTGTGACAATCTCGCAGCCTGCAGGTAATGATGTCTACGCACCTGCTAGCCCCGTGACCAGAACATTCAGAGTTATGGCTATCGTTCCCACCGCACCACAGGTGACCTCAGTTTCTTCAGGAGACTCATCAATTACCGTCGCATTCACTCCACCTGCAAGCCGTGGTGGTGTTCCCATTACTAACTATGTCTTGACTGCGACTCCAACTTCAGGTCCTGCTGTGGTTAAGAGCGACTGTGCTGCTGTTCCCGTGGCAACACCACCTGCCTGCACAATTTCGGGCCTTACTAATGGGGTGAACTACACCCTTGCGGTAGCAGCAACGAATTCTGCAGGAACTGGAGCATCCTCGAACTCTTCACCTGCGATAGCTCCAGCAACTGCTCCAGATTCTGTAACGTCTCTGGCAGCTGTTCCTGGTAACACCACTTTGACTGCGACCTGGCGTCCACCCACCAACTTTGGTGGCGGCACATTTAGCCGTTATGAACTAACGCTGACTCCTCGTGATGGCACGGCGCTCCCCACCGTCATGTTGTATTCCTCCACCGCAAATCGTTATGCCTTTACCGGATTAACAAACGGTGTGGCATATGACCTTGAAGTATTGGTTATTTCAACCGCGAACACCGCAGATATGGGCTCTAACCGGGCAACAGCAATAGGTATTCCAGCTACGGAATCAACCTCGCCAAGAAACGTCACTGCACAAGCAACATCTTCTACTACAGCCCTTGTTTCTTGGGAAGTTCCACTTTCTAACGGTGGGTCTCCCATCACCGGCTACTCTGTGTCCCCAGCTGGTTGTGTTTTTGCTACCCCCACAGCAACCCGCTGTGAATATAGGAACCTCACCCCTCGCTCCAGCTTCGCCATCACAGTTGTGGCTACTAACGTGATGGGTGGATCGGTCGCTGCTGAAACGTCAGTGACATTGCCAGATACTCCTGCGCCTCCTGTTGTTGCTTCGCGCGCAGCAACGCCTGCTCCGGCAGTAGAGAACATCGTCACGCCTGCTGTCTTGTCTGCAATTCCTGAATTCAAGAATGCGCCATATCCGGGAATGCAATTTGACGCCCCGAAGACCGGCAATGTCGTTGCCATGGTTGACGGAAACCAGGTAGATGCCTGGATGTCTGTCACCGGTCAGACAGTGACTGTTCAAACTGAACAGGGCGTGAAGGTCAGTGTTCAGAACTCTGAAACTTCTAGTACCTCAGGTTCCTCCCTGGTATTGAACCCGGGTTCGGTCGTCGAGGTACAGGCTGATGGCTACACCCCGGGCTCTCCACTAGAGGCATGGATCTTCTCAACTCCTGTTCGCCTGGGAGAAGGCGTTGCTGATGAGAACGGCTCCTTTGACGGAACGTTCCCGCTGAGCTCTTCGGCTCAACTCGGCCAGCACACTGTCGTGGTGCATGGAGTCTCCACCAAGGGTGAAGTAATCACTGTTGCCATTGGTGTGAAGGTTGTTGACAACACCCGCGCTCCAGAGCCGCAGAGCTCTTCTAACGGAACCTTCATGGGTTACGTTCTGTTAGGCCTTCTCCTGATGACTGGCCTTGTTCTCCTGGTTATCCGTCGCAGGAACCAGAGCGAATAGAACAAATTTCACTCATAACGCTTGACGTTAATAACGCATCGCGTTATTATGTAAAGGTGATTCTTTCCTTCTCAGACTCTGCAACTGAAAAGGTGTGGAACCGAGTACCGCAGAAGAAAATCTCACCTGAACTACAACTCATTGCGCTGAGAAAACTGCTGATGCTGGACGCAGCAGAAGTCATTTCAGACTTGCGAGTCCCACCTGGTAACAGGTTGGAAAGTCTTTCTGGAGACAGAGAAGGTCAGTACAGCATCCGAGTGAACTCTCAATGGCGAATCTGTTTCGACTGGACCCCGGTTGGGCCTGAAAACGTTGAATTAGTCGATTACCACTAGAAGGAGGAGAAATGACAACGACATATGACCCCATCCACCCGGGTGAAATTCTGTTAGAGGAATTTCTTATTCCGCTGGGGGTTTCACAGTATGAACTAGCTAAAGATATTGATGTCCCTGCACGCAGGATCAATGAGATTGTGCATGGAAAACGCGCAATAACTCCCGACACAGCTTTACGTCTTGCCCGTGCATTCGATATGACCCCGCGGTTTTGGCTCAATCTGCAAACGCGTTTTGACCTCGAACGTCAGACGGAGGTGCTGGGAACAGCTTTGGAAAATATCCAGACGTTACCTGCTGTGCGACTGAGCCGTCAGGCCTAAAACTACTTTTCGGGTTTGATTTTGACCGTCTTCAAAATCAATCCAGCACCATTGCGCATAATGAGCTTGGCATCAGGTGTGATCTTGCTCAGGAGCGGGTAAACCGCCGTCGCCAGCATCATGCCGATAGCCATCGCAAAGAACGTCAAGATTGCCGTGTTAGCAACATCGCTGAGATTCTTTGCTGCTTCTAGTTCGCCGGTGAGGGCCACAAACCCGGTTGAGCCGGGAACAATCAACCAGAACGTGGGCAAGAAGATTGCTAGGTCACCGGGGCCACCACCCAAGCGGGCGTTGATTGCCCAGGATGTAATGAGACCAAGTGCAGTGGCAATACCTGCTGAAAGTGGAACACCTAATCCTGGGGCAGTAAGAACCGAGATGGCAAAGCTGAACATCATGACAAAGAGGCTGGGAAGCCACAGTCTCACAGGAGTGCAGAAGTAAAGGAATGTGCCAACGCCATAGATAGCAGCGCCTGCCCACGCAACCCATTGCGGGGTCAAGGTCGCAGTGACATCTTCAAGCCTGGTTGCCGGAATGCCACTGGCCGCTATGGCTAGCGCCCCACCAAAGGCCATACTGCCCAGAATCATCACTGCATACATCAGTCTGGATGCTCCCGAGACCATATAGCCACTGACCAACTCGATAATTCCTGAGGTGAGTGTGGCTCCGGGGAGCAGAACCACGATGAGCATGGCAACCATGCGGACTGGGTCTGGTTTATCCAGCACGAGTGATATTCCTGCCACCATCAGGCCAGCGACGAAGGTGGCCATCAACGGCAACAGCGCAGCAAAGCGGGTGCTTCTGCTGAGGTTGAGCACCATGATGCCCACGAGTAATCCCATGATGGTGACAGCGCCTAATGCAGGCAAATCAAGGCGAAACGCGGCACCAAAGCCCAGGGCAGAAAGGGAGTATCCAATTACTCGAAGCCAGGAAGGGTAGATCGGCTTCTTAGCGGCAATGGCGCGCAAGCTTTCTGCAACGTCGTGCGCGTTGTCTTTGTTGTGACGAGCCTGGGCAAGGATGGATTGCACCTGCATCATCTGGTCAAAGCGGTAGCTGGTTTTTACTACCCGCAGTTGTGGAACGCCGTGTTTGTGAGTTTCGGTGAGCACGAGAGTTGGCAGGAGAACAATCTCAGCATCTGCGTCATATGCCTCAGCAAGGCCACGCAGCACACTCTCTGCTTGGGGTGCTGGATAGGTAGAACTGACCATTGCGGCAGCCGCTTCGGTGAGCATTTCAGTCACGTCGGGTTTAGTGGCAGAAGTTGGATATTGCTCGGTCATAACTCAACGGTAACAAAGAGCTCGTTGAACTTAGACTGATATGGCCAGCAACGCTGGCCCAATCAAGGAGTCCTCATGGAATACACCGGTAAAACCACGCTCATTACCGGCGCTAGCGCCGGCATCGGTGTTGCCTACGCGGAAGGCTTTGCTGCCCGCGGCAGCAACCTCATCCTTGTTGCCCGTCGCAAGGATCGCCTCGACGAAGTGGCGAAGACTGTTTCCAAGAAATATGGTGTGAGTGTCACCGTCATTGCTCAAGATCTTGCTGCTCCAGGTGCTGTTGCCAAACTTGAGAAAGCAGTTGCTGCCAAGAAGCTCACGGTTGATGTCTTGATTAATAACGCAGGCTTTGGGGTAAACGGTTTCTTCATCGAAGAAGAGCGTTCACGCACGCAGGAAGAAATTACGCTGAACATCGGTGTACTCGTAGACCTCACTGCGGCTTATCTTCCCGGCATGGTGAAACGTAACTCCGGTGCAGTGGTCAACATTGCCAGCACGGCGTCGTTCCAGCCTGTTCCCGGCATGGCTGTATATGGTGCGACTAAAGCGTTCGTTCGTTCGTTCACAGAAGCCGTGTGGGGAGAACTCGGCAATTCTGATGTGCGCGTCGTTGCCGTAAGCCCCGGCTCTACAGAATCTGAATTCTTTGTAGTTGCTGGTGGAACACCAGGGGGCAAGCCCATGCCTGCAACTGCCGTCGTTGAAACAACCTTCGCGGCACTGGATAAAAACACGCCATCTGTTGTGGTGGGTGCGGCAAACTCAATTTCATCCTCGTTGGTGAAGTTATTCCCCAAGAAATCAGTGATCAAAATTGCAGGCAGCATATTCCTGCCTAAGGAGAAGTAATGCAGCACAACTTCCTTTACTCCGTTGAGCGTGAATACTCTCAGCCCATGTCCCGCATCTGGGAAGCATGGACAGATGCTGCACAGCTCGAAGCGTGGTACCACCCGACTGATTTGAAGAACGTGCCCGGATCCTCAGTATCTGAAGCTGTGGTTGGCGGTGCATGGGCTATCGCGGTAGATGTTCCTGAGTATGGTTTCCAGTCCTGCTTCTGGGGAAACTACACAGCACTTGAACCTGGCAAGCTCATTGAACACACCATGTTCTACTCTCAGGAGCCTGACGAGTTCGCTGCAAAAGATCTCTCGGGTGAATTCGCCAATATTGTGGTCGACTTCGAAGAACGTCCCACTGGTTCGTGGGTGCGCTTTAGTCAATACGGCGAGCTCCCAGATGAGCACATTCCCTTGGCCAAGGCCGGGATGGACAGCTACTTCCAGTCGCTCGCCGACTACCTCGGCTAATTAGCCCAGCAGTGACTTCATCTGCTTATAAATGAGCTCCGCTGCCTTTTCAGGCATCAATCGTGTGAGTTTGTCCATGGTCTTGGCATCTGAACCGATGAAGATCTTGTAAGCGTTCTTCTCGATAGCGCCAATGATGGTGCTAGCTGCCACGTTCACCGATGTCATCTTGAACTTGTTGGCTTCGTGCACGTCGGTGCCTGCAGGAATTTCCATTCCTGAGTTCTGGGCGATGTTTGTCTCAATTGCACCGGGATAAATCGCGGTGACGTGAACATTGGTGCCCTTGAGCTCTGAGTGAAGACCTTCGGTCAGTAGTTTCACTGCGGCCTTGGTTGCGCCATAGATTGTCTGGCCGGGAACGGGGGCATAGCCACCCATGCTGGAAACGTTGGCAATGTAGCCCTCGGGACGCTTCAAGAGTTCAGGCAAGAACGCCTTCACGGTGTTGATAGTGCCGTAGAGGTTCACGTTGATCACGCGCTCAATCGCTTCGAACTCGAGATCATTCACGCGAACAAAAGGCTGAATGATTCCTGCCACATTGACCAGGGCGTCAACCTGTCCGTGCTTGGCAATGACAACTTTGGGGAATGCAAGCACCTTGGCGCGATCGGTGATGTTGAGAGTGTGGGTCGAGAGCTTGGCTGCCTTGCCAGCCAACTTGGCTGTTTCTTTCAAGCCGTCTGCACTGAGGTCAACGGCGGCAACAGTTGCACCCTTGGCGAGGAGTTGCAGAACGAGTTAACGGGCGATACCGTTACCGCCGCCGGTGACGACGAATACCTTGCCTGAGATGTCCATGATGTGTTCCTTTATCTGGATGTTGATTTTCATCCATTTTCAGTATCCTCCTGACGCACCAGAACACAAGATAGTTTGGACCGCTCACCGGTCGTAAGCTAAAACGCGACAAAACGATTGGATTCCCATGTTTCTTGCTGAATTGAACTGGCTAGCGATTGCCGTGGCCTTTGTTGCTGCCTTTATTGCAGGAGCCATCTGGTTTGGCCCCAAGACGTTCTTCCCCGTGTGGTGGCGTGCAATGGGAAAAGATCCAGCACACATGGAAGTCACCGGCAGCATGGGCGTGATCTTCGGTTCCACAGCTGTTGCAGCCTTTGTTGAGGCAGTCGCAGTGGCTTCGGTTATTCACTTTGTGGCTCTGTCGAACCCCAACTTTGGTGCTCTTGATGGCGGTCTGGTTGGCCTCTTGCTTGGTATCGGTTTGGCTGCAGCTTCGTCGCTGTCACACCGTCTCTTTGCTGGTCAGAACTTCAAGGTCTGGGCTATTGAGGTTTCCAGTGATGTGGTGAACCTGACAATCATGGGCCTCATCATTGGTGCCTGGCGCTAACTCGCCACCGCTGACTAAAGTATTTTCATGTCTGAAAAAGTTACCGGACCTGCTTCCTATTTCCCTTCGATTGAGAAGAAGTATGGCCAGCCCATTGATCACTGGATGTCTCAGCTGGATGCTGTGAAGAACGAGAAGCACATGGATCAAGTGAACTACCTCAAGACAGAGCACGAGATGGGTCATGGCCACGCCAACGCCATCGTTGCTGTCTATCGGGTGAAGAACGGCCTCTAATGTCCAAGGCAGAAATTGATGCCTACATTGCAGCGCAGCCTGAACCTCAGCGCTCCACACTCGAGGCCCTGCGCAAGCAGATACTCGAGGTTGTTCCCGACGCTGAGCAGTGCATTTCCTATGCGATGCCGGGCTTTCGCCTGAAAGGCAAGGTCGTTGCCGGCTTCGCTTCCTATAAAAAGCACATTGGCTACTACCCTCACTCAGGCCAAGTCTTCCGAGTGATGATGGAAGATCTTGACGGATACGAAGTCTCGGAAAAGGGTGGAGGAGTGAAGTTTCCCATCGACCGCGCCGTGCCAGACACTCTGATTGAGAAACTCATTGCTGTTCGTATGAGTCAGGCCTTCGGTACTGAATAGTCATCCTCACTGCTGGCACACATCTGACTCCCATACACTCGCACTATGACCGAAGAGCAGCCCTACAGCCTCCTGAAGAAATACGACGGCTTCGAAGTGCGCCACTATCCCGACTACGTCCTGGTTCAGGTCGATGTCACTGGTGACTTTATGCGTGCCGGAAACGTAGCATTCGGCCCTTTGGTCAGCTACATCTCAGGCAACAACGTTGTGGGGAAGAAGATTGCTATGACCGCTCCTGTGTTGCAGGAGACGTATAGCGATGAATCTCACACGGTCTCTTTTGTCTTGCCAGCAGGAATGGCTATCTCCGATGTTCCTCTGCCTTCAAATGCTCGCGTTTCTACCAAGCATGTGGATGCCCACGATGCTGCAGTGATGAAGTTCGGCGGCGGTTGGAACGGTGATCGTTTTCAAGAGAACGGTGAGCTCCTTCAGAAGAAGGTTCATGAAGCAGGTCTCAACTCTGTGGGGAACGTGTATTTCGCGCGCTTTGACCCACCCTGGAAACCTTGGTTTCTCAAGCGCAACGAAGTGCTTATTGCACTCGTGTCTTCCACGTCCTAACGAGAAATATCTAGCTTCCTAAACCACTGACGGCAGCAACTGCTTCTCTCAGCGCGCTGGCCGTAGTTGCAAGTTCTTCTGCTGCGGTGTGGTGGCTCAAGCTGAATCGCACGGACGTCTGAGCGATATCGGGTTCAATCCCACATGCAATCAACACATGGGAAGGGTCATTGCTTCCTGCTGCGCACGCAGATCCACTCGAGACAATCACTCCACGTTGCTCTAGTTCCAGCAGCAGTGTTTCACCGTTCAACCCAGCGAAAGTAAAGCTGGCAATCGCAGGGTGACGCTCTTCTGAATTCCCGGTTAGCACTGCTTGCGGAACGGTTGCTAGTACTTGCGAGATGAATTCATCTCTGAGCGCGTTGACACGAACTGCTTCAGCTTTTGCTTCGGGAAGGGCTTCCACTGCTGTGGCGAGAGCGACTGCCCATGCCACGTTCTCTGTGCCCGAACGGCGACCAAATTCTTGGCCGCCCCCGTGAAGCGCTGGCTCCACGGCCAGGCGTCCACGAATGTAGGTGACGCCAGAACCCTTAGGGGCACCGAGTTTGTGACCAGAGATAGTCAGCGCATCAACACCTGAAACCACAGTCCCGTTCTTGCCCACGCGCAGATCGAACCACCCTGCTGCCTGCACGGCATCGGTGTGGACAAGCGCACCCATAGAGTGAGCCGCCTCGATGATCTGGGGGAGAGGGTGAACAGTGCCAATCTCATTGTTGGCCAGCATGAGAGTGACCAAAGTGGTGTCAGCACGAAGAGACGTGGTGAGTTCGGCTAGGTCAACGTTCCCCTGGGAATCAACCTTTAGCCAGCTGATCTCGAACCCATGTACGCGCTCGAGGTAGTCCAGGGTTTTCAGAACTGCTTCATGTTCTGTCTTGGCAGAGATGATGTGTTTGCCGCGGGGGTTAGCCAAAGCCAGACCAGTAATGGTCAGATTGTCACCTTCGGTGCCACCTGAGGTGAATACGAGATCGCTTGCAGGGCAGTCCAACCATCTGGCAATGCGTGAGCGAGCGTCATCCAGAGCATTCTTTGCTCGTAATCCCAGTTCATGTTTACTGGAAGGGTTCCCAAACTCTGCAGTGAGCCAGGGCCAGGCGGCCTCGAGTGCAGCAGGAACTACGGGAGTGGTCGCGGCGTTGTCGAGGTAAATCATGAAGGTTTCTTATTCGTCAATCGTGACGTCGAGGCCGAGATCCAGTGCACGAGCAGAGTGAGTCAGTGCGCCCACCGAGA
>JBEGUL010000015.1:0-5666 GCA_041178865.1 Actinomycetota bacterium
TGCCTCCGCAATGGGCATATCGAGAACTTCTGAGATGTTCTTACCCTTGTAACGAACTTGAAGGGTCTCGCGGTTGTAGCGCTTTCCGTGACACACCTCACAGTCGACATACACATCAGGAAGGAAGTTCATCTCAATCTTGAGTGTGCCATCTCCCGCACACGCTTCACAGCGTCCACCCTTGACGTTGAAGCTAAAGCGGCCCTGCTGGTAGCCACGTGTCTTTGATTCTGTGGTCTCAGAGAACAGCGTACGAATCTTGTCGAATACTCCCGTATAAGTTGCTGGGTTTGACCGTGGAGTTCGGCCGATCGGGTTTTGATCGACGTGAATAACTTTATCGAGGTGTTCCAAGCCAGTAACTCGAACATGCTTTCCGGCGACTGTGCGAGCGCCATTGAGCTTGTTAGCAAGCACCTTATACAGAATGTCATTCACCAGGGATGATTTTCCTGAACCTGACACTCCCGTTACAGCCGTGAGGGTGCCGAGAGGGAACGTAGCAGTCACCTTCTTGAGGTTATTTGCCTCAGCACCAACTACCGTGATTTCACGGTCCTTATCAATGGCACGACGCTTCTGAGGGATTTCAATCTTTGTTCGACCAGAGACATAGTCAGAAGTAATGGAATCAGTGTTCTTTAGGAGGGATGCGTAGTCACCGGAGTGAACAACCTTTCCACCATTAACGCCTGCACCTGGACCAATATCTACAATCCAGTCTGCGGTGTGAATGGTGTCTTCATCATGCTCAACAACAATGAGAGTGTTCCCGAGGTCGCGCAGCTTAATGAGTGTGTCTATAAGTCGGCGGTTGTCTCGTTGATGCAAACCAATGGAAGGTTCATCTAAGACATAGAGAACTCCGGTTAGACCAGAACCTATCTGGGTTGCCAGGCGAATACGTTGCGCTTCACCCCCGGAGAGCGAGCCAGCTGCACGAGAAAGATTGAGATAGGTGAGACCCACTTCAATCAAGAAGTTCAGTCGAGCTCGAATTTCTCTAAGCACCTGGGCAGCAATCATGGCATCACGGTCAGTGAGGGTGAGACCATCCATAAAGCTGCGGGCATCAGAAAGTGGTAGCTCTGCTAGGTCCGCAATAGATAGACCATTGATTTTGACCGCAAGGACTTCTGGTTTCAGCCTTTGTCCAGCACATTCGGCACAGGGAACTTCACGAAGGTATTCAGCCCAACGTGCCCGTTGAACATCTGTATCTGCTTGGAGATATTGGCGCTCAATATAGGGGACAACGCCTTCAAAGCCAGAACTGTATTGAACCTCGCGTCCATACCGGTTCTTCCACTTCACCCGCACGTTGAAGTTATTGCCGTTCATAACGGCTTCACGAACTTCTTCGTCGAGTTCTTCCCACGGTGAATCGAGGGAGAACTCAAGATCTGACGCAAGACCGAGGAGGAGCTTTTCGTAGTACTGGAACAGCCCCTTGCCTTGAGTGGCCCAGGGAATGATGACGCCGTCATTAATGGAAAGCGAAGGGTCTCCCATGAGTAGCTCTTCATCTACGGACATCTTTGTGCCGAGTCCAGAACATACTGGGCATGCGCCAAAGGGAGAGTTGAAGGAGAACGTGCGTGGTTCTATCTCAGCAAGCTGAATGGGATGAGCATTGGGGCACGAGAGCTTCTCGCTGAAGGATTGCCAAGCTTCATCCCCCTCCTGATCGACATAGTTGATATCCACTGTCCCACTAGTGAGTTTGAGTGCAGTCTCCAGAGAGTCCGTGAGACGTGAAAGAAGTTCAGGTCCAGCCACCAGGCGGTCAATAACTACCGAAATGTCGTGTTTGTAACTCTTCTTAAGTGCTGGGGCTTCTGCAAGTTGAACGACTTCTCCGTCAACAATGACACGGGAGTATCCAGACGCTGTAAGTTCGCTAAATAGATCTACAAACTCACCTTTCTTCTGGGAAACAACTGGTGCTACAACTTGGTACCGAGTACCTTCAGGGAGATCCATGAGCTGATCAGCAATTTGCTGAACGGTCTGAGATTGGATGATCTCACCACATTCAGGACAGTGCGGAATGCCAATACGTGCCCACAGGAGGCGCATGTAGTCATAAATCTCAGTAATCGTGCCCACAGTTGATCGTGGGTTACGGTTCGTTGACTTTTGATCAATAGAAACAGCTGGTGATAGACCCTCAATGAAATCAACATCGGGGCGGTCGACCTGTCCCAAAAACTGACGTGCATAGGCAGAAAGGGATTCAACGTAGCGACGTTGGCCTTCAGCAAAGATGGTGTCAAAAGCAAGAGAAGACTTGCCGGAACCAGACAGACCAGTAAAGACCACCAGCGAGTCACGGGGAATTTCTAAGTCGACGTTTTGTAGGTTGTGAACTCTGGCACCTTTAACACTCAAGTGTGAGTGGGTGTTCTGTGGTTTAGGCATGTCCTGCTTCTTTCATGATGCGAAGTTCACGTTTGAGTTCAGAGAGTTCATCACGTAGTCGGGCTGCAAGTTCAAACTTCAATTCTGCAGCTGCTACAAGCATCTGCTCGTTAAGATCACCGATGATGTTTTCCAGTTCAGTAGCACCAGCCGCCCCAATTCGTGGAGTGAGGGGGGTAGACGTACTTGTTCGAGATGCCCCAGACTTTGTCTTCTTGTTTCCGTTATCGGAGAGCAATTCAGCAGTGTCAGCTTCTTCGCGCTGCAACATCGCTGTGATGTCTGCAATTTTCTTACGCAGCGGTTGAGGATCTATACCGTGAGCGAGGTTGTAAGCAACCTGCTTTTCACGTCGTCGAGTGGTTTCTTCGATGGCTTGAGCCATGGATTTCGTAACGACATCTGCATACATATGAACTTCACCGGAAACGTTACGAGCCGCACGTCCAATCGTTTGAATCAATGACGTTGCAGAACGGAGGAAACCTTCCTTGTCAGCGTCCAAAATAGCGACAAGTGAAACCTCAGGAAGGTCCAAACCTTCACGAAGAAGGTTGATACCAACGAGGACGTCAAAAACTCCCTGTCGTAGTTCAGTGAGAAGCTCTACTCTGCGCAAAGTATCAACGTCTGAGTGGAGGTAACGAACACGAACACCAGCTTCCGTGAGGAAGTCAGTAAGTTCTTCCGCCATCTTCTTAGTCAAGGTAGTGACAAGAACACGCTCGTCTTTGGCAGCGCGAACACGAATCTGCTCGAGGAGGTCATCAATCTGACCTTTCGAAGGTTTGATGACGATTTGAGGGTCTACTAGGCCGGTAGGACGAATGATCTGCTCGACAACACCGTCAGCGATACCCATCTCATATTTGCCTGGAGTTGCTGAGAGATAAACGGTTTGACCAACGCGTTCTTTGAATTCGTTAAAGCGAAGAGGTCGATTGTCCATCGCCGAAGGGAGACGGAAACCATGTTCTACAAGAGTGCGTTTACGAGAAGCGTCTCCTTCATGCATGGCGCCAATTTGGGGAACGGTGACATGTGACTCATCAATGACACACAAAAAATCATCTGGGAAATAATCCAGGAGACACTGAGGTGCTTCACCCGGCTCACGAACATCAATGTGACGGGAATAGTTTTCGATTCCCGAACAGAAACCAATTTGTTGCATCATTTCGAGGTCAAAAGTTGTTCTCATTCGAAGACGTTGGGCTTCAAGAAGTTTTCCTTGCTTCTCAAATTCGGCAACTCTCTCTTCCATCTCTTCACGAATAGTGACGATGGCTTTCTTCATTATTTCTTCGCTAGCCACGTAATGTGAGGCTGGAAAAACAGAGACCATGTCGAGTTTCTCAACAACATCGCCGGTAAGGGGATGGAGGCTATACAGAGCTTCTATTTCGTTCCCGAACATTTCGATGCGAACAGCAAGCTCTTCATACATCGGGATGATTTCAATGGTGTCTCCGCGGACGCGAAAGTTTCCTCGACTGAAATCAATGTCATTGCGGGAATACTGCATTGAAACAAACTGACGAAGAATCGCTTCTCGAGAAATCTTCTCCCCCACTTGGAGGGTGATCATGGCTTCTAAATACTCTTGTGGGGCACCCAGACCATAAATACACGACACAGTGGAGACAACTACCACGTCACGCCGGGTGAGAAGGGAGTTCGTTGTTGAATGCCTTAAGCGCTCAACCTCAGCGTTAATTGAGCTGTCTTTCTCAATGAAAGTGTCTGTTTGAGGAACGTAGGCCTCGGGCTGGTAATAGTCGTAATAGGAGACGAAATACTCGATTGCGTTGTCAGGCATCAACTCACGAAACTCAGTTGCCAATTGAGCAGCAAGCGTCTTGTTATGAGCAAGTATCAAGGTAGGTCGCTGAACTGCTTCAACAAGCCAAGCAGTGGTTGCAGACTTTCCAGTTCCGGTCGCACCCAACAGCACTACATCCGTTTCACCGGCATTGATTCTGCCTGAAAGTTCTGCGATAGCTGTTGGTTGATCACCGCTGGGAGAATACTCGCTGACGACCTTGAAAGGCTTCTCAGATCGTCGGGGGTCCACTCCCCTAGTCTACGTTTTTTAGCTGAGGCCAGAGAGCGTCTACCTGAGAGTAAGTGTGCGAAATATCACCACTGGTATCGATAACGTGACTCGCAATTTTGAGACGTTCTTCTTCAGGGGCCTGAGACTCAATACGAGCGGCCGCTTCTGATTCCAACATTCCACGGTGTTCCATCAAGCGTTCTATGCGCACATTTTCGGGAGCTGTCGCAACGACGATGTCGTCAAAAGAATATTCGTTCTGAGTTTCAACTAAGAGCGGAACGTCATAGACGACGACAGCATCTTGAGGTGCCAAGGCAAATAGCTCCTGAGTCCTCTTTTGAACAGCGGGGTGAACTATCGCGTTCAGTTGAGTCCGTTTAGCGGGGTCAGAAAAGACAATGTCACCTAAAGCACCCCGGTTGAGTGTGCCATCAGAAGAAATCATGTGTGATCCAAACACAGCAGCAATCTCTGCAAGTGCTGAAGTTCCTGGTGCAACTACTTCACGAGCCACCTGATCAGCATCAATAATGTGAGCACCATGTTCTGCGAGGCGTCGCGCAATCGTGGATTTACCAGAGCCAATTCCTCCGGTGAGACCAACTAATTTCATAACATCAGCTTAACGAGTAATGGGTGGGTCCCGAAGGACCCACCCATCTGGTAACTCTGGTGGTTAGTTGCCAGCGAGCTTTTCACGAAGAGCTGCAAGCGACTCATCGTCTGCAAGTGTGCCAGCCGAAGCTGCTTCGCTGGAGAATGAGGTGCTTTCAGAAGCTGAGGCTGCTGGTGCATCAGGAATGTTGGCTTCGGCTTCGTTAGCTGCCTTGACCTGAATCTTGTGCTGTTCCCAACGAGCCTGAGCTGCTGCGTAGTCCAGTTCCCACTTCTCACGTGCAGCATCAAAGCCTTCACGCCATTCGTTAGTTGCTGGGTCAAAGCCCTCTGGGTACTTGTAGTTGCCACTCTCGTCATACTCAGTGAGCATTCCGTATAGAGCTGGATCAAACTCGGTACCTTCGGGGTCAACACCCTCGTTAGCCTGCTTGAGGCTCAGTGAGATGCGGCGACGCTCGAGGTCGATGTCGATGACCTTGACGAAGACGTCATCACCAACAGAAACAACCTGCTCAGCAAGTTCAACATGCTTGCCGGAGAGTTCTGAGATGTGAACGAGACCTTCGAT
>JBEGUL010000016.1:0-9848 GCA_041178865.1 Actinomycetota bacterium
TCAATGGGCAAAGCCAGTGCCTTGGACACAGGTGCTGCTGATTCTTGTGTGCGTTGCAAAGGAGAGGCGATCAAGCGGGAATAGGTACGTCCGCGGCTGGCTAAATCAGCGGCGGCAAGGGCAGCCATCTGGTGGCCAGACTCGGAGAGACCGTACTCAGGCAAGCGGCCATACAGCAGCCTGTTCGGGTTGAAAACCTCGCCGTGACGGACGAGATGTAACTGAGTGGCGACCATGCTTCTAAGTCTACGGAAGCAGTTCCGGTGAATTCGCCGAGAGTGGGCCAGTAAACTTACCTCTTGTGACTGAACGCATCGTAATTAAGAACCTGGCAACCATCCCCGAGGGCAACGTAACTGTGGCCGGATGGGTAGATAAGGTCCGTGACCAGAAGAAGGTGCAGTTCGTTGTGCTCCGCGACGAGAGCGGTGCAGCACAGCTGGTTCACCCTCGTGCCGAGGAGTCTGACCCAATTGCCGACATCATCTCTGGTCTAGCAACCGGTTCCTTCATCCGTGTCACCGGCGAGCTCAAGCTCGACGAGCGTGTGAAGCTCGGTGGTCTGGAAATCAAGATTGCGGACATTGAAGTTGTCACTGCAGCAAACCCTGAGACTCCTATCGCCGCAGACAGCAGCATCGACAAGCGCCTCGACTGGCGCTTCCTCGATCTGCGTGAAGCTCGCAACAACCTCATCTTCCGCGCACAGACCACTCTTGAGCACGCCATGCGCACCTACTGGATTGAGCGCGACTACATCGAGCTGCACACTCCCAAGCTCATGGCTAGCGCCAGCGAATCTAACGCTGAACTCTTCGAGGTTGAATACTTCGAAGGCAAGGCATACCTCGCCCAGTCGCCTCAGTTCTTCAAGCAGATGGCTCAGTCCGCAGGCTTTGGCAAGATCTTCGAGATTGGCCCCGTCTTCCGCGCAGATCCTTCGTTCACTTCTCGACACGCAACCGAGTTCATCTCCGTTGATGCTGAGATTAGCTGGATCGACAGCCACGAAGACGTGATGACCATGCAGGAAGAGCTTCTCGTTGCTGCCATCACCGCAGTGAAGGAAAAGCATGGCGAAGAAATTATGGAACTCTTCGACGTTGACGTCGTCGTTCCTTCACTTCCTTTCCCCCGCATTCCTCTAGCCGAAGCCAAGAAGATTGTTGCCGAGCGTGGCTACGAAGTTCCTCGCAACGATGAGGACATGGACCCTGAAGGCGAGCGCCAGATTGCCGCCTACGTGGCAGAGAAGTATGGCCACGAGTTCGTCTTCTTGACCGACTATGCCACCAGCATTCGTCCGTTCTATCACATGCGTAATGCCGAAGATCAGACCATCACCAACAGTTATGACCTGATCTGGCGTGGCACTGAAATCACTACCGGCGCTCAGCGTGAACACCGCATCGATATCCTCGAAGCACAGGCACGAGAGAAGGGTCTTGACCCCAAGGAACTCGAGTTCTACCTCGACTTCTTCCGTTACGGCGTTCCTCCTCACGGTGGATTCGGTATGGGCCTCTCCCGCGTGATGATGCTGATGCTGCACCAGCCCAACCTGCGTGAGGTCACCTACCTCTTCCGTGGACCAAACCGTCTGACCCCCTAGTCAGTTCAGCTTTAACGACAAACGCCTCCGAATTTCGGAGGCGTTTGTGTGTTAAGTCGATGAACTTTAGATGGCACCGAGCTCAGTCAGCTTGGCGTGGAGTTCGCTGTCTGCAGGCTCAACCTGGAAAGCGCCATCAGGGAAAGAAATCACAGGGATGTTCTTGCGTCCCGCAATTCCTTCGGCAACTGCTGCAGCCTCGGGCACTGCCTCGAGGTCAACGTAGTCATAGTCGACACCGAGGGTGTCAAGAAGCTTCTTCGAGCGGCGGCAGTCGCCACACCACTCGGCGCCGTACATGGTGATTCTGTCCTGTGGATTACTCATACCTCTAGCTTAATCCCGGATACGATTGAAGAAGGGGAATTTTCCTCACGCCGATCTGACATTTCCGGTCGACACTCTTGAAAGGTTTTACAACTATGGGCGACATGTCCTTCCTCACAATGTTCATCTGGGCATTTGTTTTCATCGCATACTTGATGGTCCTCTTCTCGATCGTGGGAGACCTCTTCCGCGACCACAAGATGTCCGGTTGGGCTAAAGCTGCATGGATCTTCTTCCTCATCATCGGTTTCTGGATCACCGCTTTGATCTACCTCATCGTTCGCGGTGGCGGTATGGCTCAGCGCCAGCAGGCTGCAATGCAGGAGGCACAGTCTCAGGCTGACGCTTACATCAAGCAGGTTGCAGGCAACTCGCACGCAGATGAGATCGCTAAGGCACAGGCACTTAAGGACTCCGGCGCACTGACCGCTGCAGAGTTCACCGCTTTGAAGAAGAAGATCATCGCTTCTAACTAGTCATTGCATCACGAAGGCCCCGGGAGTAATCCCGGGGCCTTCGTTCGTTAAGTCTGTTCTTAGAACTCGTAGTCCACTGCTGTGCGCTCAGCGGCATACTTCTTGATGACCTGGGCCGCCACTTCGTGGGCAGGATGGGAAGCGTAGGCGGCTAGGCCTTCAGCGTTATCGAAAGTGGAATCCAGCACGACGTCATAGTTTGCACCCACGAATAATGCGTTGGGTCGCACGGTGAGAGAGCGCAGGGTAGGAACAACTCCGTTAAGGCCTTCAAGAGCTAATCGCATCTCTTCAGCCTGGACGAGTTTCTCCTCCGGAGACTCGGTGGCCAACTTCCACATCACGATGTGACGAATACTCATGACAGCTCCTTCAATGCTTTAGTGAGGCGCTCAGGATCTATGCGCCAGTAATTATGAACCTTGCCGTTGATCATCAACACGGGAATCTGATCCCAATACGTGCCAAACAGATCAACATCATCCTCAATGTTTTTGCCTTCGATCACGATGGGCAACTCAGGATGTGCTTCGATGACACCGGCAACAACCGTTGCCGCGTCATCGCACAAATGGCAACCGGGCTTCATCAGCAGTGTGAGATTGATGGTTTTGGGCACACCTCAAGACTAAGTCCCCCTAGACGGCAAAAAGCGCCAGACCTCATGGTCTGACGCCTTTGTGCTGAAGAAGTAGAGACCTACTTCTTGTTACGACGCTGGTGGCGAGTCTTACGAAGCAACTTACGGTGCTTCTTCTTCGCCATACGCTTGCGGCGCTTCTTAATGACTGAACCCACACGAACCTCACAAAAATTGGGCTAGACCGCGATGATTGCGATCAGTGACTGGCAAATAATGCCTCGTGGAAGTCTAGCGGATTACTTACCGTTGGATTTACGGAGTCGAGAAACTGCATTACGAACAGCATCTTTAGTGGTGTTCTGCAAATCTCCGAAGGCCTGAGTCACCTGGAAAACAGTGGTGGCCGCTGCGCTTCCCACAGTGGTTGCTGCAGCAGAAACAACGTCATCACCAAAGAGGCGCTCTTGTCCTGCTTGATCCATGTCCCCGGGGAAGTTCACGCTGAGGAATGGAATAGCCCAGTCTTCAAGTTCTTCCAAAGGGGTGGGGTCCAGGTGGTAGAGACGGTGCTGTCCATCTTCACGCACACCGACGACACCTGACTCGCGCAGCACTTTAAGCTGCTTAGAGACGGTGGGCTGGCTCAGTCCCGTTCGAGCAACAAGCTCGGACACACTCATCTCACCGGAACCAGTCTCGAGGTTCTCTAAAAGAATCTGCAGCATCTCGCGGCGGGTGGAGTCTGCAACTACGTCAAAAATGTCGGGCATGAAACAAGGTTACCGCCCTATATGCACCGCGTAGCATGGGAAAGTTAGTCAACACATTTGAGAGGGGGACCAATGGCAACGGAGCGCCGTATGTCCGTCTCGTCATGGCTGCGTGAGGCCCTGGAGACTTTTGCGTCTCGGTCTCCTTCTCGTTTTGCTCTCATTGTTTTTGCAAGCCTGATTGCCGTCTTCACTTTCTTGCTCGCTCAACCTTTTTCGAGTGCTTCGGGGCAAGCGACAAATTTTGCTGATGCGCTCTTCTCTGCTGTTTCCACGATCTGTGTTGCGGGCCTGTCTTCTGTCGATATGGCCACGTATTGGTCACCCTTGGGTAATGCAATTGTGTTCACCGGAACACAAGTTGGAGCATTGGGTGTTCTGACCCTGGCTTCTATTTTGGGAACCATCATTTCTGGCCGCTTGGGTCTTCGCGCACGCCTGATGGCGGCAAGTGACACCAACCCGCTCCGACTTCACAGCGGCCCAGTTGCCGAAGGTCAGGCAATTCGTTTGGGTGAAGTCGGTGGCCTGCTTGCCACCGTTGCATTGAGTCTGATCATCATTGAGACAGTCATTGCTGCGCTCATGCTCCCAAGCGTTCTGGCTGCTGGATATCCGCTCGGTGAAGGCATTTGGTATAGCTTCTACTATTCAGCGATGTCGTTCACCAACACTGGGTTCACACCCAACGTTGGTGGTTTAGAAATGTTTGCTGGGGACTACTGGTTCCTGACACTCATCATGGTGGGGGTGTTCTTAGGTAGCGTTGGCTTCCCCGTGATCTATGCCTTGAGCCGCAATTTCAAGAACCCTCGTAAGTGGTCACTCCACGTCAAGCTCACGCTCGTCACATGGGCCATCCTGTGGGTTGGTGGGGTCATTGCCTACCTGTTGCTGGAGCCAGAAAACAGCAACGTCTTCGGGGGCATGAATGCTGGTGAACTGACCTATCAGGCCGCCTTCCTCTCCACGATGGCAAGATCTGGTGGCTTCAACCTGATTGATATCGGGCAGCTAGATTCCTCCACTTTGCTCATGACAGACATGTTGATGTTTATCGGCGGTGGCTCCGCATCCACTGCCGGTGGCATCAAGGTCACAACATTTGCTGTGTTGATTTTGGCGGCAGTGGCCGAAGCGCGCGGACGAAACTCTATTGAAGCTTTTGGACGCCAGATTCCTGCCGATGTTCTTCGTCTAGCGGTCAGTGTGGGCTTGTGGGGTGCAAGCACTGTTGCTATTGGAACTCTCTTGGTGAGTGAATTCACTCAGGCTTCTTTGGAATACGTTCTTTTTGATGTGATTTCTGCCTTCGCCACAGTCGGTATGTCGACTGGCCTCACTGCGACGCTGCCCGACGAAGGTTTGTACATCATGTCTGTCGTCATGTTCATGGGCCGCGTTGGCACCGTGACCATGGCTGCCGCATTAGCAGCTTCCCAAGTGGGACAATTCTTTACACGCCCCGAAGAAAGGCCCATCGTTGGTTGATCGTAAGAAAAAAGACAATGCCGTTCTCGTTATCGGGCTCGGTCGTTTCGGCGCTGCAACCGCAGGACAACTCGATCGTCTAGATCGTGAAGTCTTGGCGGTCGATTCCAACATGGAACTTGTTCAGAAATGGTCTGAGCGTGTGACGCACACTGTCCAGGCAGACGTCACCAAGATTGAAGCACTCCAGCAGATCGGTGCTCAAGAATTTTCTATTGCTGTAGTTGCTGTTGGTTCATCGATTGAAGCAAGCGTGCTCATCACGGCCAACCTTGTTGACCTAGGTGTCCCCGAAATCTGGGCAAAGGCGATTAGCAAATCTCACGGCCAGATTCTGGAACGCATCGGTGCGACCCATGTCATCTTCCCCGAGGCTGAAGCTGGCGAAAGAGTCGCCCACCTTCTCTCTGGACAGATGTTGGACTTTGTTGAGGTCGACGACGACTTTGCCATCGTGCGTATGCTCCCGCCCAAGGTATTGGTGGGAAAGACTCTGAGCGGCGCTGGTATTCGCAACGAATATAAGGTCACCGCTGTGGGCGTGAAAAAGCCAGACAGCTCTTTCACCTACGCCACAGCAGAGACTCTCATCGAGCCGGGAGACCAGATCCTGGTCTCTGGCCACCCTGATGACATTGAGAAGTTCGCGGCACTACCTAAGTAGTGTTGAAGATGCACTGTATATGCATTGCAATTTTGAAAACTGCAATTGCATGAGCTACTGCGGAAACCACTCGCTTGATGTCGAGTAAATAAGAGGAACTTATGAAATTTCGCTGGCTCGCTGTAAGTGTCTTGTTGGTCGCATCCTTTATGGATTTGCTTGACACCACAATTGTGAATGTTGCTCTGCCGTCAATTCAGGAAGAGCTCAACGCTTCCTCAGCACAACTGGTGTGGATTGTTTCAGGCTATGTCTTGAGTTTTGCAGTTCTGCTCATCACCAGCGGACGCCTCGGTGATCGTTATGGACGAAAAACCATATTTATCATTGGAGTTTTTGGTTTTACCCTCGCCTCCTTCGGTTGTGCATTTGCACAAACAGCAGATGTGCTCGTCATTTCCCGCATTGTGCAGGGGGCGTTTAGCGCCCTGATGATTCCTCAGGTTCTGTCGATTATTCAGGTTCTCTTCAAGCCACAAGAACGCGCTGCAGTGTTTGGTTTGACTGGGGCAATCTCTGGCATGGCAGCCGTTGCCGGGCCACTCATTGGTGGCCTGCTGGTCTCAGGAGATGCTTTTGGTTTGGGCTGGCGCAGTATCTTCATCATCAATGTTCCAGTAGGAATTGTGCTGTTGATTGCATCCTTCGCTTTTGTACCAAACTCAAAATCAGAGAAGCCCGTGAAGTTGGATATTCGCGGTGTGACGTTGATTATCCTTGCGCTCGTTCTCATCATCTTCCCTTTGATTCAAGGCAGAGAACTCGGTTGGCCGCTCTGGATTTGGTTGATGCTTGCCTCCAGCCCCGTGCTTATTGGTCTCTTTATTGCGTTGCAAAAGTATGAAGAAAAACATGGCGGCATGGCACTCATTCCTCCCTCGCTATTCACGAACCGTGGCTTCTCAGCTGGAGTTGTAACAGGTTTTCTCGCACCATCTTCAATCGGTGCATTCTTTCTTATCTTGGTTCTGTATCTACAGGGCGGCTTAGGTTTCTCAGCAATTGATGCAGGGCTTGCAACATTGCCTTTCAGCATCGGCGCCTTCTTAGGTAGCGGTATTGCCGTTCCCCTAGCGCCACGAATCGGGAAATTCTTGATTGTCATTGGTGGGGCTTTCCAACTGGTCGGTTACTACCTTGTCAAACAGGTCATCTTGGATCAGGGCGATGCTCTGGTTGGAACTGACTTGATTGTGCCGATGGCTATTGCGGGAGTCGGGCTCACTCTCATTCTGGTTCCCCTCAATGACCTCTCTCTTGCGCAAACAGACGTAGCCGATGCTGGTGCTGCGTCTGGAGTGCTCAACACTTTTCAGCAGGTCGGAGGCGCACTAGGTATAGCTGTGATTAGCGTGATCTTCTTCGACGTGGTTGGAATTAACTTCTCACCAGCTGGCTTGCGCGACGCCTTTGAAGTCGCAATCTGGGTTCCACTTGTCGCTGTTACATTGACAGGCATTTCTAGCCTGTTGCTCCCCAGCGTTTCTCAGATGATTGCTCACAACAAAGCAGCTGAGGCACTCGAGGTTTAGTCTCCCCGAGCCATCTCTTCACTGCGGGCAATAGCTGCCTGAGTTCCCTTGAGCAGGATGGCTTTAATATCTGATTCGTCAAAGACAGCAATGGCCCGCTCGGTGCTGCCCTTGGGGCTGGTCACCTGGCGGCGCAGTTCCTGAGGTTCTTCTCCTGATTGTGCCAACAGTTCAACTGCCCCGCGGAAGGTGCCCTGCACCATCTTCTCGGCCTGTTCAGCTGTGAAGCCGTGCTCCACGGCAACCTTGGTGAGTTGCTCAATGAAGTAGAAGACATAGGCAGGGCCAGAACCAGAGATAGATCCCAGAGCATCAATCTTGTTTTCGGGCAGAACAATGACTTCTCCCACTGTGCTGAACATCGAGCACACCAGATCTAGCTGTGCTGGGGTGGAGCGAGAACCTGCCGCAATGCCGGTCACACCCAAGCCAACCTTGGACGGAGTGTTAGGCATGGTGCGAATAACTGAGACATGAGCAGGAAGGTGAGCTTCCATCGTGGCGGTGGTGACACCGCCAGCGACGCTGACCACAATGGCACCCTCGGCGAGCGCAGGAGAAATCTCATCGAGCAAGTCCGGCACCATCGCAGGCTTCACAGCAATGAGAACTATGTCTGCGCCCACTACTGCTTCAATGTTGGCTGCAGGGTTGGTTTCTGTTGCCCAGGCCTGGACCCGAGGTTCGTGATCAAACTTGGCTGCGTTGGCCGCACTGCGGTTTGTCACACGAATAACACCGTCCACAGTGACGTGGGGGGCAAGAAGACCGGTCAAGATGGCACCAGCCATTGAGCCGGCACCAAGCATGGCGATGGTGGGAAGGGTTACCTGTGTTTTGTCAGTCACCTGCTCATTCTAGGATTGGGTGACAAGCCAATGAGGGAGATACGTCCATGAGTGCATCTGGTGGCAACAAGGCAATCATTGCCGCGCTACTCGCAAACCTTGGTATTGCTGCTACAAAGTTCATTGCCTGGGCGTTCTCTGGAGCAACCTCACTGCTGGCTGAAGGTGTGCACTCCCTCGCTGACTCAGGCAACCAGTTGCTTCTTTTGCTGGGTGGTCGCAAGGCAAAGAAGCGTGCTGACGGCAAGCACCCCTTCGGTTATGGCCGTGAGCGTTTTGTCTATGCCTTCGTTGTTTCCATCATCTTGTTCAGCGTTGGTGGTGTCTTTTCGCTCTATGAAGGTATCCACAAGTTGCAGCACCCTGAACCTCTCAAGATGTGGTGGCTGCCACTTCTGGTTCTCGCCATCTCTATCGTTCTTGAGAGTTTCTCCCTCCGCACCGCGATCAAGGAATCCAACCCACTGCGCGGTGACGCTTCCTGGTTCCAGTTCATTCGTCATGCCAAGGCACCCGAGCTTCCTGTGGTTCTTCTTGAGGACACCGCTGCTCTGCTCGGTCTTGTTCTCGCCTTCTTTGGTGTGGGAATGACTGTTCTCACCGGTGACAGCATCTTCGATGCCATCGGAACAATTGCTATTGGTGTGCTACTCGTCATCGTCGCCATCATCTTGGGGCTGGAGACTAAGGGTCTGCTCGTCGGCGAGGGAGCCAGTGTCGAGGACGTCCAGGCCATTGAGAAGGCCATCATCTCCGGCGGTGAGACCGACGGCATCATTCACATGAAGACCCTCTACTTAGGTCCTGACGAGTTCATGGTTGGTGCCAAGCTGGCCTTCCCAGCAGAGCTGCGCTTCTCTGAGGTAGCGACATCAATCGACAGCATTGAGACCCGCGTGCGTGAAGCAGTCCCAGCAGCTCGTGTGATCTACATCGAGCCTGACGTGGCACGTGTAGACCGCACCGAATCCGTGGCAACAGATGCCATCGTGATTAAGGGAACGGACTAGCCGAGCTTCTCGCGGAAGAACTCGGTCAGCAACTGACCGCATTCTTCGGCAAGCACACCAGAGATGACCTCAACCTGGTGGTTGAGCCTGCGGTCACGCAACAAATCAAAGACGGAGCCTGCGGCTCCAGCTTTTTCATCCCATGCTCCGATCACAACAGTGGGGATACGTGCAGCAAGGATTGCCCCGGCACACATCACACAGGGCTCAAGTGTGACCACGAGAGTGCAGTCAGTAAGGCGCCAATTTCCGAGCTTCTGTGCCGCTGCGCGAATAGCCATCACTTCTGCATGACCAAGAGGATCCTCATCACGCTCTTTGGTGTTGCGACCCGTAGCGATAACCTCACCTGAACCATCAAGAATGACGGCGCCCACGGGCACATCATCAGAGTGAGCACAGGCGCGTGCTTCCACCAACGCAAGCTCCATCTGTGCCTTGCGTTCCTGTGATGTGGGGACAGCCATACCTCGAGCCTATATCCGCTTATTTGACAGGGTTTAGCGCTCTCCGGTTAACTTGTCACATGACTACT
>JBEGUL010000017.1:0-4670 GCA_041178865.1 Actinomycetota bacterium
TAAGGGCCTTCGGTGCCTTCACGAACAACAACAAAGTCAACGTTGCCGGGGTTTGCCAGCGGGCTGACAACACCGGGGAAAATCGTGGTGGGACGCAGGTTGACGTAGTGGTCGAGGCAAAAGCGAAGCTTCAGTAGGAGTCCACGCTCAATGATTCCGGCAGGAATGCGAGGGTCTCCAGGCTTACCGCCAACGGCTCCCAACAAGATTGCTTCGTGGGAAGCAATTGCTGCCAGGTCTTCCTCGCTGAGAACGTCACCAGTTGCGAGGTAACGGTCGGCACCCAGAGAGAACTGAGTCTTTTCAACGAGGAGGCCGGCAGAAGGAGCAACAACATCGAGCACCTTAACTGCTTCAGCAATGACCTCTGGGCCAATACCGTCACCAGGGATGACTGCGAGCTTAAGTGTGCGCGACATGGGATTTCCTTGCGTTGATCTGACTTATTCGGTGATGTCTACTTCGAGCATGACATCTGCATCAATGGCTTTGCGAACCTTTTCTAGCAATGATGCAGGAACAGGTGAGTCAACAGTGAGCACAGAGAGTGCCTTACCACCGAGGTTTTGGCGTGCAATCTGCATTCCTGCAATGTTGATCTTCGCATCGCCGAATTCCTTGCCGTACACGGCAACAATTCCGGGACGGTCGATGTACTGCATCACAATGAGGTGGTCATCGATAGGGACGTCTACCTCGTAGCCGTTGATTTCCACAATCTTTTCAACCTGCTTGATTCCAGCCAAGGTTCCGGAAACAGAAATCTGAGTTCCGTCGCTCAGCGCACCACGCAATGTGAGAACGGTGCGGTATTCGGGAGATTCTTCTTCACTCAGAGTGCGAACAACAATTCCGCGCTGTTCAGCAAGCAGAGGAGCGTTCACGTAGGAAACGCTTTCGCTCACCACGTTGGTGAAGATTCCCTTGAGTGCAGCCAGCTTGAGTACCGAAGTATCGAACTGGGTGATCTCGCCACGAACTTCAACGTCAACGGAGGTCAGTGGGCTGGTGTGCGCCAGACCAGAGAAGACCTGTCCGAGCTTCTCTACCAAAGGAATAGCAGGTCTGACATAAGGATCAATGACGCCTCCGGCAACGTTGACCGCGTCAGGAACGAGCTCGCCACTGAGGGCAAGACGAACTGACTTGGCAACTGAAACACCAGCCTTCTCCTGTGCTTCATCAGTAGAGGCGCCCAAGTGAGGAGTGGTGATGACGTTAGGCAGACCCAGCAAGGGGGAACCGGTCGGAGGCTCTGACACAAACACGTCGAGTCCAGCACCGGCAATGACATTGTTGGTCAGTGCTTCATAGAGAGCATCTTCATCAATGAGACCGCCACGTGCCACGTTGATGACATAGGCAGTGGGCTTCATCGCAGCGAGTTGCTTGGTGCTAATCATGCCGGTGGTCTCAGGAGTCTTGGGCATGTGAATGGTGATGAAGTCAGATGTTTCGATGAGCTCATCAAGTGTTACCAACTGGACACCGAGCTGCTGTGCACGGGCAGAGGTAACGTAAGGGTCATAGGCGACAACCTTGGTACCGAATGCCTTCATGCGCTCTGAAATCAAGGCACCGATGCGGCCCAAGCCGATAATGCCGATGGTCTTTTCGAACAACTCAGTACCTGTGTAAGCACTGCGCTTCCACTTGCCTTCAGCAAGTGCAGCGTGAGCAGCAGGAATGTGTCGAGCCAAGCTCAAGATGTGACCGCAGGTGAGTTCTGCAGCGGAAATGATGTTGGAGGTGGGTGCATTGACCACCATGACACCGGCAGCTGTGGCAGCTTTGATGTCAACGTTATCGAGACCCACACCTGCACGTGCCACAACTTTAAGGTTCGGAGCAGCAGCAAGAACTTCAGCATCAACCTGTGTAGCTGAACGAACCAGAATTGCACTCGCGGAATGAACTGCTTCAAGTAATGCAGGACGGTCAGTTCCATCCACAACCCGCACGTCGAAATCGGGGCCCAGAGCCTCGATGGTGGCAGGAGAAAGTTCTTCAGCGATTAATACGACGGGTTTAGTCACGAGTATGTAATTCCTATGGTTTTGATGCGCACGAGAGGTTCAAGTCTACCCGAGCAGTTTGGGGCTATTTTGCGCTAGTTCACGCTGAATATGAGGAAAGCATTGGTCCCCAGTGCCAGGTCAACCCCGACTACTGCAGACAGAGAGAGCGCCACGATGTACATCACAAGCGCAGGTGCGAAGGGTTGCTTTCGTGTGATCCACAGTGCAACGAAGAACAACACGGCGGGTGCGAGGATGCCGAAGATGACAGCGAACCAGCCAAAAGCACTCAAAGAGATTCCTAAAGTGAGGCTCTGAGACATGACACCCACAAAGTTGCCAATGCCTTCCCACACGTCATAGGCGAAGAGAAGGGCAAATACGGCGGCCATGATCCATGCGCCAACCGAACGCTTGAGTTTCTGGTTCATACCTAGCCAGCCCAGCTCACGTAAGGCCACGGAATCAACACCGCAACGCCCAGGAGTAAGAACAACAGTCGCGGAGCGACTTTCTTGTCCTTTCCTAGATACAGCACTGCACCAAACCAGATAGCCGGCGATGCCACAGCAAGCCATAAACCGAACTGGAACATGGCATTACCGAGAACATCAGCAATCTGGGTGGGGTTACGCAGAGCGGTAATCAACCAAGCAACAGAAAACAACAAATAAATGCCAGCAAAGATGCCAAAACCAATGAGCGCAGCTGAGCTCAAACCCTGAGGCTCATCAGCTGCCTTTGTAGTTGCAGTAGTTGTCTTTGAGCGTGGCTTCTTAACGGAAGAAGCGCCACCCGCGTCCCGCTTCGCACTCAGTGGAGAGCCCGTTGTCAGGCGATCATCGTCGCCTGCCCAACTGAGGGCATCTTCTTCTGGAGTACTCATACGTAACGCGCGTGGCGCTTCTCTCTGTAGCTAATGACTAGCGAGCGGCAGAACCCTCGGTGTAGTCCTTGTCCTGTGGACGCCATGCGAAGAGCTCGCGCAGCTTGCGACCGGTTGCCTCGATGGGGTGCGATGCACCCTTGTCGCGGAGAGCGAGGAACTCGGGAGCTCCTGCATCCTGGTCGTTGATGAAGCGGGTCGCGAACGCACCGTTCTGGATGTCTGCGAGAACTTCCTTCATGTGCTCCTTGACCGAAGGGTCAATCACGCGTGGACCGGAGACGTAGTCACCGAACTCTGCAGTGTCAGAAACCGACCAACGCTGCTTGGCGATGCCACCTTCCCACATGAGGTCAACGATGAGCTTGAGTTCGTGCAGAACCTCGAAGTATGCAATCTCGGGCTGGTAACCAGCCTCAACAAGAGTCTCGAAGCCGTACATCACGAGCTGTGATGCGCCACCGCAGAGAACAGCCTGCTCGCCGAAGAGGTCAGTCTCGGTCTCTTCGGTGAAGGTGGTCTTGATGCCACCGGCACGCAGACCACCGATTGCCTTGGAGTAAGACCATGCGAGGTCCCATGCGCTGCCCGTTGCGTCATTCTCAACAGCAACAATGACAGGAACACCACGGCCTGCGAGGTACTCGCGACGAACGGTGTGGCCTGGGCCCTTGGGAGCTACGAGGGCAACGTCAACGTTCGAAGGAGCGGTGATGTAGCCGTAGCGGATGTTGAAACCGTGACCGAAGATGAGGGTCTTGCCTGCTGAGAGGTTAGGAGCAACGTCATCTGCGTAGAGGTGACGCTGGAACTGGTCTGGAGCCAGGATGACAATGACGTCTCCCCATGCAGCAGCCTCAGCAGTGGTCATGACCTTGAGGCCAGCCTCTTCTGCCTTAGCAATCGACTTTGAGCCAGCCTTGAGGCCAACAACGACGTCAACGCCAGAGTCGTGCAAGTTCAGTGCGTGTGCGTGGCCCTGTGAGCCGTAACCAATAACGGCAACCTTCTTGCTCTTGATGAGCTCGAGGTCTGCGTCCTTGTCGTAGTGAATTTCAGTCACTTTGGGTTTTCTCCTTGTTTGTAGGTTTGGAAAATCTGGGAAATCTAGTTTTTGAATACGCGCTCAGTGATTGACTTGCTACCGCGACCGATGGCGAGAAGACCTGATTGTGCGAGTTCCTTGATGCCATATGGTTCAAGCAACTTGAGGAAAGCAGCAATCTTTGCTGAGTTTCCGGTGACCTCAATCACGAGAGCATCAGAAGCCACGTCCACAACACTTGCGCGGAACAGGGTTACTGCCTCCAGTACCTGTGAACGTGTGGAATTATCCACGCGCACCTTGATCAACATGTGCTCGCGAGCCACTGACTGCTCAGGGTCGAGTTCAACAATCTTGATGACATTGACCAGTTTGTTGAGCTGCTTGGTGATTTGTTCCAGCGGAAGGTTGTCGACATCAACCACAACGGTGATGCGAGAGAGACCTTCAATCTCACTGTGACCCACCGCGAGAGATTCAATGTTGAATCCACGGCGAGCAAAGAGGCCCGCAACGCGAGTCAGAAGACCTGGCTTGTCCTCAACAAGGAGGCTCAGAATGTGTGTACTCATGATGGCTACTCCCCTACTCGTCCGTGTCCCAGGTGGGCGCGTGGTCTTTGGCGTATTGAACATAGCTGTTGCTCACGCCCTGTGGAACCATTGGCCACACCATGGAGTCAGCACTGACCACGAAGTCGATCACCACAGGGCGATCGTTG
>JBEGUL010000018.1:0-46446 GCA_041178865.1 Actinomycetota bacterium
GCTCTAGGTTGGCTTCCATGCGGTCTGCGATCTTGTTCAAGATGATGGCGCGTTCGGTGACACTGGTCTTACCCCAGCTTTCGAATGCCTTCCAGCCGGCTGCAACAGCCATGTCAACATCTTTCGCATTTCCGCGAGCTACCTCACAGAAAACCTGACCGGTAACTGGAGTGATGTTCTCGAAGTATTCACCTGAGGAAGGAGCGACATACTTGCCGCCGATGTAGTTGTCATACCTACTCTTGTAGGACATAACGGCACCGGATGTGCCGGGGTTTGCATAGACAGTCATTGCTTTTGTACCTTTCGACGTCTTTGTCGTGTGTGCCGGATATGGCAGTTCACACATTACGAGAAGGAAGGTTGCAGAAAGTTGCGAAGAGAACGCTACTGACCTTGAGCAAACACAAGGTTTTCCACGTGAGCAACAACGTGGGAGCGCTTGGGTGATTTAGCCGGCAGCATCTTGAGCACTTGGTGCCACACATCAAGGTCCTCGAGGCCTTGTTCCGTGTTGGCGTAGTCCATCAAAACCTCGACAGATGCGTCGTTGAGCAGGGATTCTCGCAGGTGCAAGCAGACCTCATCCCGGATGTCTTCGATTCCTGGTGAGACCGAGTCCGGCAGCAGCGCCCCGCGGAACGCGGACAGCGCTGCCCGGTGAGCTCCGCGGTCAAGTAAAGCAACAACTTGCTGCGCATCAATCTCCACTTGCTCAGGCAGGCGGTAAGGCTTTGACTCGGGAGCGATACCTGGGCGGAACTTATCCAGCAACTTTCGTAGACGCACCATCTCTGCCCGCAGACGGGAGGTGAATGAGGAATCTCCCCACAGCAGTTCTGACAAACGTTCCGCAGACAGTCCCGAACGATTCCATGCCAACAGGGTCATGATTTCGGCATGGCGCTGGGTCAGTTCAATGGAGCGATCTTCCACGGTCACCAGTGCTGTGTCCCGACCAAGAATATGCATGGTGGCGCGAGCCGCTTTGTTCTTGGCTGAGGAAGGCAGGTTGTTAAAGAGGACGAACTTAGACATTGAAGAGTTCTTGGACGAATCTCTATTCCGCAGTCGGCTCACCATAAGTTCGGTTTCCACAGCATGTGCCGTGGCTTCCATCAGTGGCATGGTGTGACGGTCAACAGCCTGCTCCCCACCGGTGATATCAATGACACCGATGATGGCCTTGGTCTCGGGGTCGTGCACGGGAACTGCCGTGCAGCTCCAGGCATGAACAAGTCGGTTGAAGTGCTCATCACGGCGAATTTGAATGGCGTGATCCAGGGCAAGTGCTGTTCCAGGGGCCGATGTTCCTGCCACGGATTCACTCCAGTCCGAGCCTTCGACGAACATCATGGATTCTGCCTTGGACTTAAGCCCCTGATCACCTTCGACCCACAACAGTCTGCCCATGGCGTCGCCTACGGCGACGAGCATTCCAGAGTCATTGTCCGCATCGCGGACAAGTAGCTTACGAATGACCGGCATCATCTGCGCCAGTGGGTGAGCTTGGCGGTAGTCGTTGAGCTCTGAACTCTCAAAGAGAAGGGGAGAAAGCATGCGGTCAGGATCAAGTTGGCTTTGTTCCGCGCGCGACCATGAGTCGCGCACGACTGCGCGAACAGTGCCGGGAACCACAACATCGGGGTCGGCAAGCCAAGGACTTGTCACGAGCTCGAGCCTACGCCCGGGCTCTCAGAAAGTGAAGACCTAGTAGAGCAGGAATTGAGCGGAACTCTTCGAGCTCACACCGCCCACTTTGGTGGTCAGGTAGTAGGAAGCGCCCCCGGCAGGAACGACGTCACGATCTCCACCGCAGGTGTCCGGCGAGCTGCGCTGACGCTCCCAGGCAATGGGAGCTGAAGGGTAGACAACGCCAGGCTCAAGAATGGCAACGGTGTCAGACTTTTCACTCTGGCAGTCAGTAGAGACCCAGTAGGTTTCAGCGCCAGAGGTAACGGTGAGTTCCTGAACAGCTGTGCCCACGTTATAGAAGCACGCCGTCTTGCCTGTGTTCTGGATCGTCAGCGAAAGGTTCGGTAGAACACCAGCCTGATAGTCAACAGCGTCAAGAACAGGAAGGACCTCCAAGTTCTTGACTGCACATTCCTTGTAGTCAGCCACATCTACGGTGGGGGTTGGGCTCGGAGTTTCACTCGCAACGGGAGCGACCGTCTTTTTGGGTTCTGCAATTGCAGTTTCCGTGGGCGTAGGAGTGGCTTGACCTGGACGCACAATAATGAGCACCACAGCGGTGACAATGGCAATCAGTGCCAGCAGTGCAACAAGTCTGCGGCGACGATACACAGCAGGAGAAACTCGACGTGGTTGTCCAGGCGCAGGAGAGCTCATGTGCCTAAGTTACCTAGAGCTGACGCAACATCCTTGTATTTCCCAGAGTGTTTGGCTTTACTCGGGCAAGATCCAGGAATTCAGCAACACCCTCATCGTGTGAAAGAACAAGTTGTGAGTAGGTCTCGGGGTCAATGATGGCGTCAGAAACTTCAACAAAACCATGACGTGTAAAGAAGTCGACCTCAAAAGTGAGGCAGAACAGTCGACCCAGTCCCAGATCAGTTGCATCTTCAACAAGACGCTGCATCAAGGCAGCGCCCACGCCTTTACCCAGCCAGGCCTCTTCGACTGCGAGGGTACGAATCTCGCCCAGGTCCTGCCACATCACATGCAAAGCTCCGCAGCCAACAGGGTTACCTTCTGCATCCTCAGCAATGCGAAATTCCTGAACTGCTTCATAGATCGAGACAGCATCTTTGCCCAGTAGGACACGTGACTGGACCAGTGGCTTGGTCACCTCAAGAATCCACGGAACATCAGCCGTGCGAGCACGACGAACGTTAAAGGTGGCTTGAGTCATTCCTCAAGAATAGTGCGGTGAGGAATTACTCGCCGTCGACCACAATCTCAGGGGTAATAGCAATACCATTAGCCTGAGACGCTGCAGAGACACCCACAACTTCGCGAGCGGTCGTGGTGAAGACAAACTCGCCACCAATGAAGTCCACGTGAACGTGGTCTCCTGCGGAAAGCTTCCCCTCCAAGATGTTCTCAGAGAGTTTGTCTTCGACTTCTGCCTGCATGGCGCGACGCAGGGGTCGAGCACCCAGTGATGGGTCGAAGCCGACCTCGATGAGGCGGTCCTTTGCTGACTGGGTAAGTTCGATAGTCATGTCGCGGTCCATCATGCGGTCGCTCAGACGCTTGGTGAACAGATCCACGATTTGGACCAGCTCTTCCTTGCTCAGCTGTGGGAACACAATGATGTCGTCAACACGGTTGAGGAACTCAGGCTTGAAGTGCTTCTTGAGCTCTTCGTTGACCTTGCCGCGCATGCGGTCGTAGTCGTTGACTGCGTCACCCTCAAGCTGGAAACCAACAGGACCACCAGAGATTTCCTTGGTGCCGAGGTTAGTGGTCATGATGATGACGGTGTTCTTGAAGTCGACCACGCGACCCTGACCGTCGGTCAAGCGACCCTCTTCCAGAATCTGGAGGAGTGAGTTGAAGATGTCGGGGTGAGCCTTCTCGATTTCGTCGAAGAGCACAACGCTGAAGGGCTTGCGGCGCACCTTCTCGGTGAGCTGGCCACCCTCTTCGAATCCGACAAATCCGGGAGGAGCACCGAACAGACGAGAAACAGTGTGCTTCTCGCCGTATTCACTCATGTCGAGAGAGATCATGGCGTTCTCGTCGTCAAAGAGGAACTCAGCCAAAGCCTTAGCAAGTTCTGTCTTTCCCACACCGGTAGGACCGGCGAAGATGAACGAACCAGAAGGACGCTTGGGGTCCTTCAGGCCTGCACGGGTGCGACGAATGGTCTTGGAAAGGGCAGCAATAGCCTTCTCCTGACCAATCACACGCTGGTGAAGTGCCTTCTCCATGAAGACCAGTCGAGCCGACTCTTCTTCAGTGAGCTTGAACACGGGGATACCGGTTGCTTGAGCGAGGACTTCGGCAATAACGCCTTCGTCCACGATGCCCTGGCCGCCGCCGGATCCGCTGCGCCATTCCTTCTCGCGGCGCACACGCTCACCCTGAAGTTTCTTCTCTTCGTCACGAAGAGAAGCTGCGCGCTCGAAGTCCTGATCTTCGATTGCGGTTTCCTTCTTGGTGCGAGTCAGGACGATTTGATCATCTAGCTCACGCAGCTCGGGTGGGTTGGAAAGAATCGAGAGGCGCAGACGTGCTCCGGCTTCATCGATGAGGTCGATGGCCTTGTCTGGCAGGAAGCGGTCGGAGATGTAGCGGTCTGCAAGGTTTGCTGCTGCCACAATCGCACCATCGGTGATCTGAACCTTGTGGTGGGCTTCGTAACGGTCGCGAAGCCCCTTCAAGATGTTGATGGCGTGAGGCAGAGAAGGCTCAGCGACCTGGATGGGCTGGAAGCGACGCTCAAGAGCAGCGTCCTTCTCAAAGTGCTTGCGGTATTCATCCAAAGTGGTGGCACCAATGGTCTGGAGTTCTCCACGAGCAAGAAGTGGCTTGAGGATTGACGCAGCGTCAATCGCTCCTTCAGCAGCACCGGCACCGACCAACGAGTGGATCTCGTCGATGAAGGTGATGATGTCGCCGCGGGTGCGGATTTCCTTGGTGACCTTCTTCAGGCGCTCTTCGAAGTCACCACGGTAACGAGAACCAGCAATGAGAGAACCGAGGTCAAGAGTGTAGAGCTGCTTGTCCTTGAGAGTCTCAGGAACGTTGCCCGAGACAATCGCCTGAGCAAGTCCTTCAACAACTGCGGTCTTACCAACACCAGGTTCACCGATGAGGACGGGGTTGTTCTTGGAACGGCGCGAGAGAATCTGCATCACGCGCTCGATTTCCTTCTCACGACCAATAACGGGGTCAAGCTTGCCATCGCGTGCAGCCTGAGTCAGGTTGCGACCGAACTGGTCAAGAACTTGAGAGCCGCCCTGGGCTGAAGCTGCTTCTTCCTTGTTGCCTGCAGAGACAGGCTCCTTGCCCTGGAAACCAGAGAGAAGCTGAATGACCTGCTGGCGAACACGGTTGAGGTCAGCACCGAGCTTGACCAGAACCTGTGCAGCGACCCCTTCACCCTCGCGGATGAGGCCAAGCAAGATGTGTTCGGTGCCAATGTAGTTGTGACCGAGCTGAAGTGCTTCGCGCAGGGAAAGCTCGAGGACCTTCTTTGCACGAGGCGTGAAGGGGATGTGGCCGGTGGGCTGCTGCTGTCCCTGGCCGATGATGTCCTGGACCTGCTCGCGCACAGCGTCAAGAGAGATGTTCAGCGACTCGAGGGCCTTGGCAGCAACGCCTTCGCCCTCGTGGATCAAACCGAGCAGGATGTGCTCAGTGCCGATGTAGTTGTGGTTGAGCATCTTGGCTTCTTCTTGCGCCAAGACAACGACGCGGCGAGCGCGGTCGGTAAATCTCTCAAACATTTCTAACTCCCATCAGCACCACTAGTGAGTGCAGGTCTTGAATTGAGAGTAACGACAAGAAAGCACAAAAACTGCCCCTGTTCGCCCACGGCGTGAGTAGAGAGAGCCATGTTCGCTGGAGGGAGAATGAGCGCATTCACGGAATAAAACAGGTGACAGATACGTAGTCTGTAAACATGAGCATCCTCACCCCTCGCGATGTCCCTTTGGGTGGTCTTCGTGCGATGACCGTGAGGCGCACCTTGCCCAATCGCCAGCGAAGCACGATTGGGGCTTGGTGCTTCGTCGATCACTATGGCCCGGATGAGGTTGAACTCACTGGTGGCATGAATCTTGGGGCACACCCCCACACCGGCTTACAGACAGTGACGTGGCTTTTTCAGGGTGAAGTCGAGCACCGCGACAGCGTGGGCAGCGTTCAATTGATTGAACCTGGCCAGGTGAACCTCATGACCGCTGGATCGGGTATCGCTCATGCTGAGCACTCAACAGGACGAGTTCCTGTGATGCATGGTGTCCAACTCTGGGTTGCCCTCACTGACAAAGATCGTCACATCGCTCCGTTCTTTGAACATCACATCGCTCCGCGCACCACGATTGGTGAAGCTCACGTCATTGTGTTCATCGGTTCTGTCACCGGAGATAACGGAACAGTCACCGCCGGCACCACCACGTTCACCCCCCTTTTGGGGGCAGAAATTCTTGCTCCTGCTGGCTGCACCTTCACGATCCCCGTGGATGCCAACTTTGAACACGGCATCCTGGTCGACACTGGTTCGGTAGAAGTTGCGGGAGAGATCGCCACCAAAGACCAGCTCGCTTATGTTGAACCAGGTAACACCACACTGACCCTGACAATTGGTGACGAGCCTGCACGACTTATCCTCCTAGGTGGCACCCCCTTCGAGGAAGAACTCGTGATGTGGTGGAACTTCATTGGGCGAAGTCACGATGAAATCGTGGCAATGCGTCATCACTGGCAAGAAGATGTTGTGCACGAAGGCAACCCTGCAGGTATTTTTGGACATGTCGAGCACAGTGGCTCGACCATCCCAGCTCCAGAGATGCCCCACGTTCAACTCCGACCACGAAAGTTGCCCAGACCATGAGTGATCTCTATGACGGAACCGAGAACCGCAAGTTCGGGCGGATCTATAAGAAGGAAACTCCAGACATTCTGGAAGCCTTTGTTGCTTTCGATAACGCTGTCTTCGCTGAAGAAGGCCGCGCCATCCCGCTCAAGTTCCGTGAGCTGATGGCATTGAGTGTGGCATTCACCACGCAGTGCTCGTTCTGTATTGATGCTCACACTAAGGGTGCTGTCAAAGCCGGGGCAACCGACGCCGAGATCGCCGAAGCTGCTTGGATTGCAGCTGCCCTTCGCGCAGGCGGTGCCTTCACTCACGGACGCATGGCTTTGCAGATCAGCGACTCCCTCCCCCACGAGCACTAATGTCCACGACACAAGAATTCACTGAGCTCGTTCACGATGCGTTCGGTGCGCGTGACATTCGCATCAAACCCATGTTTGGCGAATATGGTCTCTACTGCGAAGACAAGTTTGTCGGGGTGATGTGTGACAACACGTTATTCCTCAAGGCGACCGAGCCTGGTCACGCATATGCTCCAGAATTGGGAACAGGCTCCCCCTACCCTGGAGCTAAACCACACTTGATCATTCCGGTGGACAAGTTTGAAGAAGCGCAGTGGATGCATGATCTTCTCAGCATCACCTATGACGCACTGCCCAAGCCCAAACCAAAGCCTGCAAAGAAGTGAGCGAACTACTCATGACTGATATTGCCCACCCCGATTCCGTTGAACGTTTCCGCGCGGCTCTGAAAGACCACGGCGCGGAAGGCGACGTTGTTCGCCTCGACGACAATGCCCACACCGCCCAAGCAGCTGCGGAAGGTCTCGGCATCACCCGCGGTCAAATCGCGAACTCACTTGTCTTCCTGGCTGATGGCGAACCCGTGCTCGTCATGAGCTCAGGTGGTCACCGCGTCGACACTGAGAAGGTTTCTGCTGCCTTCGGTGGGAAGAAAATCACGAAGGCCAATGCCGATGACGTTCGGGCAGCAACGGGCTATGTCATTGGTGGCGTCTCGCCAGTGGGCCTAGCTACCGAGCTTCCCACTCTTGTCGATAATGATCTCGCTCAATACGACACCATCTGGTCCGCTGGCGGTCACCCGGCGTATGTCTACCAAACCACGTTCAGTGAACTGGTGCGGATGACCGGTGGAACACCCACCGATATTGGTGAGTAATTTTCTCAGAGAAGTTTTTACTTGCCCGATTCGGTGCCGTGCACGGCAAAGATGTCGATAGCCTCGAGCTCTTCTGGTTCAAACTCAGGACCGTGAATCGCAGCAAGGTTGTCTTCGAGTTGCTTGACCGAGGACGCACCAATGAGTGCTGAGGTGACGCCCGGGTTGCGCAGAGTCCACAGCAATGCCATCTGAGCGAGCGTCTGGCCGCGGGCTTCGGCGATAGCCGAGAGGCCACGGACGCGCTCGAGGTAGGTGTCGGTGATGGACTCTGCTTTGAGGTGTTCTCCCACAGCAGCTCGGGAGTCCTTGGGAACTCCGCCGAGATAGCGATCGGTGAGCAAGCCCTGGGCCAGTGGAGAGAAGACGATGCAGCCTGCACCGATTTCATCGAGGGTGTAAAGCAGGCCTGAGCGTTCAATCGTGCGATCAAACATGGAATAGCGAGGCTGGTGAATCAGAAGGGGAACGCCGAGGCGATCTAGTTCCTTCTTCGCAGCCATGGTCTGCTCGGGTGTGTAGGAAGAGATGCCCACATACAAAGCCTTGCCCTGCTGCACAACAGATGCCAGAGCTCCCATGGTCTCTTCAATAGGAGTGTGGGGGTCAGGCCTGTGGGAGTAGAAGATATCGACGTAGTCAAGACCCATCCGAGACAAGCTCTGGTCGAGTGAGGAGATCAAGTACTTGCGCGATCCCCATTCACCGTAGGGTCCGTCCCACATGAAATAGCCAGCCTTCGACGAGATGACCATCTCGTCACGGTAAGGCTTGAAATCAGAGGCGAGAACTTCACCAAAGTGCGACTCAGCTGAACCGGCAGGAATGCCGTAGTTGTTCGCCAGATCAAAATGGGTCACACCTAGATCAAACGCACGGCGGAGAATTCCACGCTGGTTCTTGAGAGAACCCTCATCGCCAAAGTTGTGCCACAGGCCCAGTGAAATCTCTGGAAGTTTGAGGCCGGAAAGACCGCTGCGGCGGTAGTTCATGATGTCGTAGCGAGTAGGGGCTGCGTCGTATGCCATGAATCGAGCCTAACTACTGGAGCGAAGAAGTGAGACGAGCAAGACCGTCGAGGACAGTGGAACGCAAAGGCTGCTTCTTCCACTCTTCCAAGGTCAGTGCACGAGAGTTTTCACGGTAAGCATCTTCCACGTCGCGCATCTGCTTCACAAAGCTGGTGCCGCGAACCATGAGAGAAACCTCGAGGTTGAGCGAGAAGGAACGCATATCCATGTTGGAAGACCCAATGACGGCCACTTCGTCGTCGATAGACATGTGCTTGGAATGCAAAATGGTGGGGGCTTTGTAAAGCCAGATGACGACACCCGCGCGAAGCAACATCTCGTAGTACGAACGCTGTGCGTGGAAGACCAGAGCCTGGTCTCCGATTTCTGAAACGAAGAGCTCGACACGAACTCCGCGCTGGCATGCTGAGGTGATCGCATACATCAGCGACTCATCTGGCACGAAGTAGGGCGAGGTGATGATGATCTTCTCTTGTGCTGAATACATCAGAGTCAAAAACAGACGCAGGTTGTTCTCAGACGCAAACCCTGGTCCTGAAGGAACAATCTGGCAGTCCAAAGTGTGCTCTTCGTGGAAAGCTTCAATTTCTTCCGTTTCACGGGTGAGCAGAACATCTGTTTCGGAATACCAGTCGGTGATAAAGATGGCATTCAAACCAGCGACGATGGGTCCGCGCAGGCGGACCATCGCGTCCTTCCAGTGCAGACCACGCTTGAGGTTCGACTTCTTGAGATAACTCGAATCGATGAGGTTCTGTGAACCCATCCATCCCACGTTGCCATCAATGATGACGAGCTTGCGATGGTTGCGCAGGTCTGGCCGTTCATACTTTCCCTGGAAGGGCAGGAAGGGAAGCATGAGGTGCCAATCGACACCAATCTGGGTCAAGCGCTTCTTGGTTTTGCGATATCCAACAGTGCGCATCGCGGCAACGTGATCGAAGAGAACCCGCACTTCCACGCCGCGCTTCACAGCGCGCTGCATTGCCACGAAGACTGGTTCGGTGACTGAGTCGGAAGAAAGAATGTAGAACTCGACGTGAACAAAGTTCTTTGCCTTGTCGATATCTGCAGCAATATCGGTGATGTTCTTTTCGTAATCAATCTGCATGTTCGCGGTGTTGCCGCCCACCAGGGGAATGGCGCCCAGGTTCCGGTTGAGCTCCACAACACGGTCCAGCCAGGCTGGCCAGGTTTTGTTGTGAGCGACCTTGTCGATGCCCTCAGTGGAGTCCAAGATGAACTGGTTAATTTCACGCTGACGACGGCGACGCTTGCGGCCGAGTCGTGGACTACCAATCAGCAGGAACAAAATCACACCGATATAGGGAATGAAGAAGATGGCGAGCAGCCAGCCCAGTGCAGAGGAGGGGCGGCGGTTGCGAGGAACAACAATGATTGCAACCACGCGGATGACGAAGTCAACCGCTAAGGCAACAATGGTGAGCCAGAAGGTGAACTCTGCTTGGTTCATTACTTCTTCGCCTCAGGAAGTCCGCGCTTCGCGCGCTCTTCGGCTTCTAACCGAGCATAGGTTTCACGCTCGGTGCGATCTGAGCGCAAAATCGAACGAATAATCATCCAAAACAGGAGACCAAGCAGCGCTGTCGGGGTCACGGACCAGAGTGCGTTGAGCCAGAAGTTGTCCATAGTGGTCAGACTACCTAAGGAACCTGATTACTTGACCAGTGGGAAGAGAATGGTCTCGCGAATACCGAGGCCAGTGATGGCCATCAGTAAGCGGTCCATACCCATCCCCATGCCACCAGCAGGAGGCATCGCGTGCTCGAGGGCCTTGAGGAAGTCTTCATCCAGGCGCATAGCCTCAACATCGCCCTTGGCACTCAGTGCTGCCTGCTGAACAAAGCGCTCCCGCTGAATGACGGGGTCGTTGAGTTCGGAGTAACCGGTGGCGAGTTCGAAGCCACGAACGTAAAGGTCCCACTTCTCCACCACGCCAGAGATGGAACGGTGTCCCTTGACGAGGGGACTTGTCTCGACCGGGAAGTCCATCACGAAGGTCGGGCGAGTGAGCCCCTCCTTGACGAAGTGCTCCCAGAGTTCTTCGACCAGCTTGCCGTGGTTAGCGAGGTGAACCTCGACACCTTCCTTGGCTGCGAGAGCCTGAAGATCAGCGACAGAAGTTTCAGGAGTGATGTCGATGCCACATGCTGCCGAGAGCGAGGGATACATGCTGATGCGATCCCATTCGCCACCTAAATCAAACTCAGTGCCATCTGCCCAGGTGACAACGTGGCTACCCGAAACTGAAAGTGCTGCATCCTGGATGAGCTTCTGAGTCAGGTCAGCAATGGAGTTGTAATCTCCATACGCCTCATAGGCCTCGAGCATGGCAAATTCAGGAGAGTGGGTGCTGTCAGCGCCCTCATTACGGAAGTTGCGGTTGATTTCATAGACGCGCTCGATGCCGCCGACCAGTGCACGCTTCAAATACAGCTCGGGCGCGATACGCAGGAAGAGTTCCATGTCGAAAGCATTCGAGTGGGTCACGAAGGGGCGAGCTGAGGCGCCACCGTGCATGACCTGAAGCATGGGGGTTTCGACCTCGATGTAATCGAGTGAGGTAAAGGTGCTTCGCAGAGAAGCCATTGCCTTTGCCCGAGCGAAAACATTGTGGCGAGCTTGCTCGCGAACAATCAAGTCGAGGTAGCGAGAACGTACTCGCGTCTCTTCGTTGAGTTCGTTGTGCATGTTGGGAAGCGGAAGAACAGCCTTGGCGGCCATCTTCCATTCCTTCACCATGATGGAGAGCTCGCCGCGGCGGCTAGAAATCACTTCACCGGAAACAAAGAGGTGGTCGCCAAGGTCAACGAGATCTTTCCAGAGCTCGAGGTTTTCTTCTCCCACCTCAGCAAGTGACACCATGGCCTGAACACGTGAACCATCACCTGACTGCAAGCTGGCAAAGCAAAGCTTGCCCGTGTTGCGCAGGTGAACTATACGACCAGCTAATCCCACGGTTACTCCCGTGGTGGCGTCTGCTTCCAAGTCACCAAAGCGGGCACGAACTGCAGGAATGGTGTCTGTGATGGGAAGGGAGACCGGGTATGCCTCGAGGCCCAACTCGTTGAGTCGATCACGCTTGGCCAGGCGCACAGCCTTCTGCTCGCTGACTTCGGCATCGGTCAGTTCGGGCTCAGGTGCTGTGTTCTCACTCATGCGTGGAGTCTCTCAAGGTTTTCGGTATCAATAAGTCGTGTGGTTCCCACCACCGCGGCCACCACAACAGTGGCAGGCCCTTGGTGGTCATCACTCACGCGCTGAAAGTTTGTGGGATCGACAAGGTCGAGATAATCAAGTCTAACCAGCGGATAGTTCTCAAACACCCGCCTGCCAACCTCGCGAACTGCGCCAGCATTTCCGTGTTGCGCCTCAGTAGCCACGGCAAGTAACGCATGAGGCAGTGCCACAGCTGCAGCACGCTCTTCAGGACTGAGATAACGGTTACGGCTGGAGAGCGCCAGGCCGTCTTCTTCGCGAATGGTGTGCAGCACGTCAAGCTGAAGTGGCAACCCCAACTGCTCAATCATCTTGCGCACCAAGAACACTTGTTGGGCATCCTTCTGACCAAAGACAGCAACGTCGGGCTTCACCAGATCGAACAGTCGTGCCACAACTGTCAGTACACCGTCAAAGTGACCCGGTCGGCTTGCGCCTTCAAATGTGTCACCCGCCGCACCTGCGCTGTGAACTGGAACAGGATCTCTACCTACCCGCTCGGGATACACCTCATCCACATCGGGAGCAAAGACAAACTCTGCCAGCCCTTCAAGAGCCTCAACGTCAGCATCAAGCGTGCGAGGGTAACGATCAAAATCTTCACCCGCGCCAAATTGGAGTGGGTTCACAAAAATAGAAACCACAACTACATCTGCCAGCTCATTGGCCCGGGTCACCAAAGCAACGTGACCCTCATGCAAAGCCCCCATGGTGGGAACCAAGGCCAAGGATTTTCCTTCGGCAGTGAGGCGCCCCCGAAGTTCTGCCATCTCCTGGGCCGTATGCAAAACCTGTACTTCAGCCATGGCTAGTCGTCGAGTCCGGTGAAGCCCAGACGCGAAGCGTCTCCAGCTTGGCCGAGTGCGTTATCCACTGCGGAACGAATCAGAGGAGCCACGATACGACCTGGATTCTCTATCCCGATTTCTCCCAAGAGGTTCGTTGCCTGATCCACGATTGCTGCCGAGAATTGTGAGGCTGTCTCAATGGCTTCTGCGTATTGCGGACGCTGCGCTTCAGAAATGACGACAGGTTCGCCGCCCATCTCCACAGCGAGCGCCTGCCCGATAGGAAGCACAGGTGCAGGTGCCGTCACGGCGATATAGCACTCAGCCAAACGTGCAATGTCCATGCTGGTTCCGGTGAAAGACATGGCCGGATGTAGGGCAAGCGGAATGACTCCAGCCAAAACTGCGGGCTGAAGTACGTCAACGCCGAAGTGTGCTGAGGTATGCACAACAATCTGACCTGGTTGCCAGACACCAGCCACTGCGAGGCCATTAACCAAATCAGGAAGTTCGTCATCAGGAACGGCAATCAGGACGAGCTCACTGAGTTCCACGATGCGAGGAACTTCCATCACAGGAACACCCGGCAGGATTGCTTGAGCTCGTTCTTTGCTCTCTTCAGAAATGGCTGAGATACCCACGAGGGCATGGCCAGCACCTGCAAGCGCTGCTCCCAGGATGGGGCCAACTTTGCCAGCGCCAATGATGCCGATGCCGAGACGGCCGTCACGCTGCTGGTTCACCGGCCACCTCCTTGTCGGATTTATCCATGTCATCTGGAGGTAAGACGCAGAGCCGTTCAGCAATGAGCCCAGCAGTAATCAGAACTGCGGCAGCAACCAACTGCGCAATAACGTTGGTGAGAATTGCTCCATTAGGAGCGATGGGGCGACCCAGCACATAGATCAGTACTCCGGCACCAAGACCGAACAACAATGAACCGGCGAAACTACTTGCCTTTGCCAGTGCCACTACCTTTGCGGCATAGAAAGAATCGATAGGTTCTTTGCGCTTGCCCGTCACTTTGCGGCGAATAGGAATCGCGAGCAACACCACACCAACGGCAACCGCTCCCAGCGTGAAAGCCAAGCTCAGAGGCGGAACATAGATAAAGCCACCCTGTGATTGCACGACGAGCTCGAGCAAATAGGACGCGACTGCTCCTAAAAGAAAGAGGCCGATCAGCGGAGCTGGTGTTGTGCGCTTCATGCGTTCACCTCAAAGCGGTGGAGTTCATGGCTGAGTTTCGAGGCTAAAAATGAAATTGCACCGTGGGGCTCAACGACCGCTGCGGGCTGAACATCGTTCCAGGGAACAACTACAAAGGAACGCTCGAAAGCGCGGGGGTGAGGAATCGTGAGGTTCTCTGTTTCCATCTCAACCCCATCCATCCAAATGATGTCCAGATCGAGAGTGCGATCACCCCAGCGTTCGACACGTTCACGACCATGATCTTGTTCAATCCCAGCGAGCTCGGTGAGCAATGCCTCCGGAGGCAAGTCGGTGTTGATCAGCGCGACGGCGTTGAGATACTCAGGTGCCTCGAGATCAACACCATCAGGCTTGACCGCCGCGGATTGATACAGGGGTGAAAGCTTCAGCAGAACGGTGCCACCCAAGTCCGCAACTTCATTCGCCGCCTGCTTGATGGTTGCTTCTCTATCGCCCAGGTTTGAACCGAAGGCGATGATGGCATTTCTGCGTGGGGAATCCATTAGCGACGGCGATCAATCGTGACGGACACGTCAGCAAACTCAACGCTGATGGGTGCCCCAGGTTTATGAACAGTAACCTCAACTCGTTGAACCGGCTTGTGCAAAAGCACAACCTGCGCCACGCGCTCTGCAACGGTCTCAATCAGGTCTACGGGATCATTCGCCACTGCTGCAACAACTTCTTCTGCCAGTTCGCCGTAGTGAACCGTGTTCGCAAGGTCATCGCTGAGAGCTGCCGGGGAGAGGTCAAGCCACGCGGTGACATCAATCACAAAAAGCTGGCCGTTGGCACGCTCAAAATCAAACACCCCGTGGTTAGCCTGAACACGCAGGCCGGTGAGGGTGATGCGGTCGTTACTCACGAGCGCCCTTGTTCCATGATTCCAGCACACGCAAAGCACCTGCTGTGCGGGCCACGTCATGCACGCGCACACCCCATGCACCCGCCTGCGCTGCGAGCACGCTCACAGCAACACTGGCAGAGTCACGGTCTTCGACCGTGGCATCTTCAGGGAGCAGTGAGGCAAGGAAGCGCTTGCGGGAAGCCCCGACAAGCAAGGGATAACCCAGTGATTTCAGTTCATCCAGGCGACCCAGCATCTGCCAGTTGTGTTCAGAGTTCTTAGCGAAACCAAGACCAGGATCGAGGATTAGCTTCTCTGGTTTCATACCTTCGGCCAGGAGTGCTTCAACCCGCTCGCTAAGTTCACGAGTGATATCGGTAGGAGCATCTTTGTACAAAGCCTTGTTATCCATGTCGACCGAGTGTCCGCGCCAGTGACTTGCGATGAAGGTCGCATCAGATTGGGCAACAACCTTGGGCATAAAGAAATCAGCCAGCCCGCCCGAGACGTCGTTGACGTATTGTGCTCCGCGCTCGATAGCGAGAATCGCAGTTGCGGCATTCATGGTGTCGATACTGACAACTGCTCCAGCACGAACAAGTGAACCGATCACGGGCAGTACGCGAAGTTGTTCTTCTTCAACCGAAACTCGCTCAGCCCCGGGGCGAGTTGATTCGCCGCCGATGTCGATGATGTCGGCACCCTGCTCCATCATGGCCACACCATGTTTGACAGCAGAGTCAGTGTCTAAGTACTTGCCACCGTCACTGAAGGAGTCAACTGTGACGTTCAGAATGCCCATGATTTTGGTGCGATGCTCAGCCATTGTTCACACCTCCCGTTGACGATCCAATGAGAGTCATAATCTCTGCGCGTGCTACTGGCTCACTCAGTGCACCGCGCGAGGCGATAGTGACCGTGCGGCTGTTTGTTTGCTCAACACCACGAGCAGCAACGCACTGGTGACGAGCTTCAATGACCACGAGCACGCCACGAGGGTCAAGGCCCTCGACCAGGGCATCGGCAATCTGCTCGGTCAAGCTTTCTTGCATTTGGGGACGAGCCGCCAGAGTATTCACCACGCGTGGCAGTTTGCCTAAACCCACAACACGGTCACTCGGCAGATAGGCGACGTGTGCAACACCAAGAAATGGCAGCAGGTGATGTTCACACATCGACCGAACAGTGATGTCTGTCACGACGACAGCATCAGAAAGCTGATCGAGAGGAATGCTCTCACGCAGGTGGTCTAAAGGGTCTTGCCCAACCCCTGCAAAAAACTCTGCGTAAGCGTCGGCAACACGTTCCGGGGTCGACGAGAAGTTTGCCTTCGTCGGATCTTCACCAATGGCATGGAGAAGTTCGGCGACTGCAGCCTCAACGCGAGCCCGGTCGATTGCCATCTTTATGCCTTGGGCGCTGGCTTCTTGGCAACAGGCTTGGGAGCGGCCTTGACGGGAGCTTTCTTGGCAACGGGCTTCTTCGCTACAGGCTTCTTGACCGCCGTCTTTGATTCTGCCTTTTTCGCAGGAACTTTGACGGGAGGAAGCTTAGAAACCGGACGCTCGTTGCTGGAGAGCCACTGCTTACGCAGTGGAAGCTTCTTCACATCTTTGAAGATGACAGCAAGCTCGGTGTGGTCGAGAGTTTCCTTCTCGAGCAATTCTGTAGCAAGACGATCCAGAACCTTGCGGTTGGAGTTCAGCACCTTCCAGGCTTCTGTGTGAGCGTTCTCGATAAGGGCGCGGATTTCCTTATCCACGTGCTCCGCCATCTGCTCGGAGTAATCCCTCTGGTGACCCATGTCGCGGCCCAGGAACATTTCACCCGAAGCGCCACCGAGCTTGACCGAACCAACGGTTGAGCTCATGCCATATTCAGTCACCATCTTGCGGGCAATGCTGGTTGCCTTCTCGATGTCGTTCGACGCACCTGTGGTGGGGTCGTGGAACACGATCTCTTCTGCAACACGTCCACCCATGGCATAGGTGAGCTGGTCAAGTAGCTCGTTACGCGTAACCGAGTACTTATCTTCCAAAGGAAGAACCATGGTGTAACCGAGTGCACGACCGCGAGGAAGAATCGTGACCTTGGTCACAGGGTCAGAGAAGTTCATGGCTGCTGCCGCAAGGGCGTGACCACCCTCGTGATACGCGGTGATGAGCTTTTCTTGGTCGCGCATGACGCGGCTGCGGCGCTGTGGGCCAGCAATGACACGGTCAATGGACTCATCCAGTGCGCGGTTGTCAATCAACTGAGCGTTAGAACGCGCAGTCAATAGGGCGGCTTCGTTCAAAACGTTGGCCAGGTCTGCACCAGTGAAACCAGGAGTCTTGCGGGCAACAACTTCAAGGTCCACGTTCTTTGCCATGGGCTTGCCCTTGGCATGAACTTCAAGAATCTTCTTGCGGCCTTCCATGTCTGGAGCGTCCACACCAATCTGACGGTCAAAACGACCGGGGCGAAGAAGTGCAGGGTCCAGAATGTCGGGACGGTTAGTGGCAGCAATAAGAATGACGTTTGTCTTTACGTCAAAGCCGTCCATCTCCACCAGCATCTGGTTGAGGGTCTGCTCACGCTCGTCGTGGCCACCACCCATACCGGCACCACGGTGACGACCAACAGCATCAATTTCATCGATGAAGATGATGGCGGGAGCGTTCTGTTTTGCCTGTTCGAACAAGTCGCGAACGCGGCTGGCACCCACACCGACAAACATTTCAACGAAGTCAGAACCGGAGATCGAGTAGAACGGAACGCCTGCTTCACCGGCAACGGCACGAGCGAGCAAAGTCTTTCCCGTTCCGGGAGGGCCGTAGAGCAGAACACCGCGAGGAATGCGTGCGCCTACAGCGAGGAAACGGGCAGGTTCCTTGAGGAAGTCGACGATTTCTGAAAGTTCTTCCACTGCTTCGTTGGCACCAGCAACGTCAGCGAAGGTGACAGTGGGAGTTTCCTTGGTGACGAGCTTGGCTTTGGACTTACCAAACTGCATCACACCACGGCCGCCGCCCTGCATGGAGGAAAGCATGAACCAGAAGAAAGCACCGATGAGCAGAATGGGAAGGAAGATTCCCAGCAGGCTGAGGAACCAGTTCTCCTTGGGGACCTCATCGTTGAAGCCATCAGTGAGTGAGGAGTCGTTGACCGCGTCAACGACCTGAACGCCACGAGGTGCGACATAGAAGAACTGCACATCAGTGCCGTACTTCTCGTCTGCCTTCTTGAGCTTGAGGTCGACTCGCTGCTCAATGTCAACGATGGTTGCACTAGCAACCTTGTTGTCCTTGAGGAAGGTCAGACCGTCATCGGTGCTGACGGCTTGGTAGCCAGTCATGGAGATGAGGGATGAGCCCACCCACACAGCAATCACCGCAACGATGATGTAGAGCAGGGGACCGCGCAGAAGGTTCTTGAATTTCATGGTCTTCTCAGGGTATCGGTCAGCAGGCTATGCCTGCTGGGTGTTTGCCGAGGGCGGAATGGGAGTTAACCCCCCTGGTTTTAGGCGTGGGGATCTTCTCCGCCGTACACATGTGGAGAAAGAACTGCCAGGCCTCGCACGTTGCGGTAGTCCTCGTTGTAGTCGAGACCGTAACCGATGACGAATGCAGGAGGGATGTCGTATCCGACATATTTGACGTCAACGGGTTCTTTGATGGCTTCTGGCTTGCGGAACATGGCGCACACTTCGATAGACGCAGGGCCACGAGATTCGAGGTTTCCAATCAACCAGTTCAGGGTCAGACCAGAGTCAATGATGTCTTCCACAATCAGTACGTGTCGACCCGCGATCTCTGCGTCCAAGTCCTTCACGATGCGCACAACACCGGAGGACTTAGTGCTGGAGCCGTAAGAAGACACCGCCATGAAGTCGATGTGGGCGTGGAACTTCAGCTCACGAACGAGGTCACTGAGCACCATGACAGCACCCTTGAGTACGGCAATGATGAGAACATCTTTGCCTTCGTAGTCGCGCTCAATTTCTCGAGCCATTTCGGCCAAACGGCTCTGAATCTGCTCTTCTGAGTAGAGAACTTCGGTGATGTCGGATTCGACGTCGCGCAACTCCATGCGTGCGTTCCTTTGAGCTGGAGAGGCTATGCCTCGGTGGGTGTGGACGAAGATGCAGTCATGATGAGCTGTGCACCTTGTCGCTCAACTCTAATACCGGGAACGTGGACTTCTAACTGTCCATGCCAATCGGTAATCAATCGGGAGATTGAGTTGGTGTGAGATGAGCTCAAGCTAGACCCAAAAACGTCCAAGGCAGCCTTTCGAATCACCCGGTGAAGAATGGCCAGGGGCACACCTGTCAACACCTCAACGTCAAGCGTTGCTTGGGTGGGGCGGGGGTTTTCACCCAACATGGGCAAGAAAACAGTGGGCATGATCTCGGCCGCCATTGCATCGAGAACTGATGCGTCTTGTTTGAGCTGTTCAGCTGTGCGAGCTAAAGCCTCGGCAACTCCAGGACCGAGTTGGCTCTCCAACACAGGCATAATCTCGTGACGAATTCGAACGCGGGTGTAACTGGAATCCTGATTGTGGGGATCGTTCCACTGGCTCAGCCCTTGGTCTTCACAGGCAGCAACTGTGTGTTCTCTTCGAATGGCAAGAAGGGGTCGGCGATAGATGCCGTTGATCTCACTCATTCCCGCAAGGCTTGTTGCACCGGAGCCGCGAGCAAGTCCTAAGAGAACTGTTTCTGCTTGGTCATCCAGCGTGTGACCCAGAAGCACAGCAACAGCACCTAACTCAGAAGCCACAGATTCAAGGGCCTGATAACGGGCTGTGCGTGCATCAGCTTCGGGTCCAGCTACCGAGACAACTTTCACTCTGCGGATAATGACGGGGTCTAGTCCCAGCGCTGTTGCCTGCTCCGCGGCAGCCTGAGCAATCGTTTCAGAGCCCTCTTGCAAACCATGATCTACAACGACTGCGCCAGCAAGAAGCCCGGCACGGGGCGCTTCAAACGCTAATCCAGCGGCCAAGGCCAGAGAATCTGGCCCCCCGCTGAGTGCAACAAGAACAACAGAGTCAGGAGAGAGGTCGTTGAGGTTCTCTCGGACGGCGCGACGAACGTCAGCCATAGCTGGCGTGAGTCGGGGACGTTCGGTCATCATCAAGTAACCTTATGAGGTATTCATCTCAACCGTGAAGGAGCCCCTCGTGGCCGCTTACGACGTCGTCGTTGAAATTCCCAAGGGAAGCCGTAACAAGTATGAAGTTGACCACGAAACTGGTCGCGTCTACTTGGATCGCGTGCTGTTCACCACATTCGTTTACCCCACCGACTACGGCTACTTCGAGAACACACTCGGCCTCGACGGTGACCCCGTAGACGCTCTTGTTCTCCTCGAGTACCCCGTGTTCCCCGGTGTTGGCGTCAAGGTTCGCCCGGTCGGCGTTCTCAACATGAGTGACGAAGCAGGATCAGATGCCAAAGTCATCTGCGTTCCTGCCAAGGATCCTCGTTGGGCACACATCCAGGACATCGAAGATGTTCCTGAGCAGACCCGCAACGAGATCGACCACTTCTTCAAGCGTTACAAGGACCTGGAGCCTGGCAAGTTTGTCCAGGTTGATGGCTGGGGTAACGCAGCTGAAGCAGAGCAAATTGTCATTGACGGTTTCGCTCGCCTCAAGGCTGAAGGCCACTAGGCATACAGACCACGAAAGAACCCCCGCTCACTGAGCGGGGGTTCTTTTATGTTAAGTCGAATCTTTAGAGCGGTGCACCGCGATCAGCCATGAAGGGCTCGGGGTCAATACCGTTAAAGGCAGGGCTGTCGTGAACTTCGTAGTGAACGTGACAACCGGTCGCCAGACCAGTAGCACCGACGCGAGCAATGAGTGTTCCAGGGCCGACGGTGTCGCCATAGCCAACAACAATTCCGTTAGAAGTTACGTGGCCGTAGCGAGTACGGATACCACCACCGTGGTTGATTTCAACCATGTAGCCATAACCACCACCGATAGCTCCGGCGTAGGTGACGCGTCCCCCGGATGCCGCATAGATGGGAGATCCACAGCCAGCCGCAAGGTCAGTTGCGTTGTGGAAAGAACCCGTCCAGCCGACACCGGGAATGTAGAAGTTGGCTCGAGGACCCCACGAGCTGGAGATATACCCGTTGGGAACTGGGTGAGTCCAGCCAGCACCTGATACGGAAATTCCTCGAGCAGCAGCTTCAGCAGCAGCTCGCTCTGCCGCGATACGTGCAGCCTCGGCAACACCAGCCTCATAGCCGGCAACTGTTGCTGAGGTGGTGTCCTGCAGGGCTGCAAGCTGGGCCTGCATAATCATCTGCTGGTTTTCACTCTCGGTGAGTTTTGCTTGAGCTGCTTCTTGAGCAGCGGTTGCTGCAGTGAAAGCTTCTTCGGCTTTGACACGAAGTTCGTCACGAGCAGTGAGGGCAACCTTGGCTTGCTTCGACAGCGAAGCTGCTTCGTTTTGAGAAGTTTGCGCAGATGCATAAATCGCATTGGAACGCTCAGCTAGTTTGCTCATATTGCCGAGCTTGCTCAGTAACTTGTCAGCACCGTCTGATGTTTTCTCCATCAGCAGGTTCATGCTCAGGTCACTTCCGCCAGAGCGATACAGCTGTGCAGCTAGTCGGCCTGCTTGGGCAGAAGCAGCATCTGCTTCTGCCTGGCTCTTGGTGGCTTGAGCTTCGAGTTGTCCCGCGGTTTGTTCAGCTGCGCCGAACTTCTCCATCGCGACACCGTACTCTTCACCCTTCTTGATGGCTTCAGCCATAGCGGCATCCGTCTCAGCCTGAAGGGTGGCAATTAATCCTTGAATACGTGAGATCTGAGCTGCCTTAGCGGCTTCATTAGCCTTGGCATTTTGCACGTCTCCCCATGAGGGGTAATCAAGTGCGGCAGCTGACTGAGAGAGGCCACCCGTCGCAATAAGTCCGACGACAACAACGACGACTGAAGCGAAGTAGGCGCGAGAATGGCGCAGCTTTGCCAGGCGCGCACGGGGCGATCCTGTTGTGCTTTTCATTCGAAACTCCAGCTTGTTATAGGCACGGTCTCTTTGACAGTAACAAGCGAAGTTGGAGAAAGCTGGGAAGGCTCTCCGAAGCTGTGGATAGCTCGATTGGCGCACCACAGTTAATTTCCCTATGCTTATCTTTCGGTAGTTGCTTTATACCTGCTTCTTGGCCCCATCGTTTAGCGGCCTAGGACGGCGCCCTTTCACGGCGTTAACACGGGTTCGAATCCCGTTGGGGTCACCAAGATGTAGAATGATGCAGTTACCAAGTAAGGCCCTGTAGCGCAGTTGGTTAGCGCGCCGCCCTGTCACGGCGGAGGTCGCGGGTTCAAGTCCCGTCAGGGTCGCGGATGACCCTTCTTCGGAAGGGTTTTTCATCTAAGCGACATTTTTGCTTAGGGCTCTGTAGCTCAGTTGGTAGAGCGCACGACTGAAAATCGTGAGGTCACGGGATCGACGCCCGTCGGAGCCACCACCTAAAGCCCCTGATTATCAGGGGCTTTTTTGTTTTCCTCTCAAACCCCGACTAACAATCCATTACGCTTTCTCTCACCTTCCACAATCGAAAGAACCGTAATGACAAAGTCGTCTCCAACCATTTCTTTCCACCCCGATTTGAAAATGGGTAAGTGGTTCCCCCGGGTTCCTGTCAACAAACTGACTCTGCCCCTTTTCCGAGCAAAGTTGAAGCCAAAGACTTCCACACCCCGTGTAGATATTTCCGAGGTTGAAGTTACGACTAGGGGAGGAGTCAGACGGGCGCGTTTCTTCCGACCTGCCGGCAACTCAGCAGATCTTCCGCTTGTGTATTGGAGACATGGTGGTGGAATGGTTGGCGGAAACCCAGTTGCAGATGACACCCAGAGCATTCGTATCGTTGAGAAACTCGGAATTGCAGTGGTCAATATGTCTTATCGGTTTGCGCCTGAACATCCAGCGCCTGCTGCTATCGATGACGTGGAAGATGGCTACCTCCACTTTGTAGAAAATGCTTCGACTTTGGGTGTTGACCCGAAAAAGATTGTTATTGCTGGTGCAAGTGCTGGCGGTGGGCTCACCGCGTTATTAGCTCAGCGTCTAAGACACCGGGACCTACCCCAGCCAAAGTTGCAAGTGTTGATTTATCCCATGCTTGATGACAGAACAACACTGCAAACAATCAAGTTCAAAAACATGCGTGCCTGGTATCCAGAAAGCAACCGTTGGGCTTGGAGAGCATTCCTTAGAGCTGAACCAGGTTCAGATCAAGTACGAGCAGATTTTGTGCCCGCTCGTGAAATAAATCTCACTGGCCTTCCACCCACGTGGATAGGTGTTGGAAATCTTGACCTCTTTGAGGGTGAGGATCGTGAGTATGCTCGGCGCTTAAGTGATGCCGGAATACCTTGCGAGCTTGTCATCATTGAGGGCGCATTTCATGGCTTCGACATTGTTCTCAGAGACGCTCCTGTATCTCGTGAATTTCTCAACACGTGGTTAATGGCAACCAAGAAGGCACTCCAGCTCTGAATTTCACTCAGTCAACGCTCAGCTCATTCACAGTGTTTTTCTTTAGCGTGTAACTATGGGATTTCTAGACAGACTCTTTGGGACCAACTCCGACGACGAATACCGTCGAACCACAGAACAAGTGCGCCAAGCGTCAGCAGCGCGTTCAGATGATGAAATTGCAGTTGAGCGTTATCGCTACCTCCTGAGGACTGCTTCACCTGAAGCGATCGAGAAGGTGCACGAAGAAGCCTTTGCAAAGCTGACCCCCGAGCAGCGTCGAATGCTCTTTACCCAGCTCAGTGCAGATGCTCCTGCAGGCGAGGCCCCGGTTAGTGACGAGCCCCGCGCACTTGCTGTCTCAGCAACACGTTCCGAGATGCGACAGCCTGGAACCATGGAGCGCACCCTTGGCCAGGCAGGAGCGAACGGCCCTGGCTTTGGTTCCATGTTTGCCAGCTCGATGTTGGGTAGCGTGGCAGGTTACGTCATTGCCTCAACACTGATGAGCGCATTCATGCCTATGGATATGGGTGGCGACATGGCTGCTGACACCGGTGGTGACACAGGGACAGACCCAAGCTCGGACTTTGGTGGTGCCGAGACAATTTCTGCTGATGGCGGAGGTTTCGGAGACGCTGGATTTGGCGACGCCGGCTTTGGTGATTTTGGGGACTTCGGCTTTTAGCCCATCAACAAGATCGACGCCAAGAACAAAAAGATCAGCGTGAAGATTGTGGGCGTTACAAAGCGCACAACGTTCAACCACGGCGCAAACTTGATGGCCTGGCGTGAAGCTGCTGAAGGAGTCTTCAGTTGAGCGAGGTCTGCAGCAACAGCCATCGCCTCAGAAGCACTTCCATACTGAACTAGTGCACCGAGTATTCCTGAGGCAAGCAAGATTCCCAGTGTGGCAAGGCTGAGAAAGAGTGGTCCGCCAGCAAGTCCTAATGTGATCAATCCAACCGTCACGATGAGCAGGAATGTGGGCGCCATTTGTGACACCACAATCTGCTGACGGTTCTTGTTCCACAGTTCGAGAAGTTCACGTTCAGTCATGACCACATCCTATGGCTGGGTCGGTTCTTTATTGGCGATAAACTTGCCTTACCGCGCACATCTCGGAAGCCTCCAGCTGCGCACATCTTGTGAAACTCTGGAGAAGTATGTTGAATCTGTTCCGTGCCCAATCTGTTGTAGCCCTAGTGGCAGCAAGCGGATTTCTTCTCACTGGTTGTGCCACGGTTGACACAGACCCTGCTGTGACCGGTGGAACTTGTGACGGTGTAGAGCTCGTGGTGAACTTTGGTGTGCTTGACGGCACTAACAGTTCGCAGTGCGTTGAGATTTCTGGCACCTCCGCAAAGGCAATCGATGTGGTTCAGGGTGCTGGCTTCGAAACCGAAGGCACAGCGACCTATGGCGATGCAATCGTGTGCCGTGTGAACGGCTTGCCTTCTCCTTCTGAGCCAGTCGTTGTTCCTAACCAGGCGGAGTTCACCGAATCGTGTGCCGATATGCCACCTGCTTATGCCTACTGGGCACTGTGGCAGAAGACATCCCCTGATGCTGCGTGGGACTACGCGCAGGCTGGTCTGGGAGATCTCACCGTCAAGAAGGGTGAGTCACTAGGACTCGTCTTCACCACCGGCGACAGCACCCCCACCCCCGTCGTCGAATGACCTCTTACAGCCGTGGACGTTGGGCTCCCTTCTGGGTGAGTCTGGCTTTTGCTGCTGTGTTTATTGGCTTGCGCATTGCCTACCGTCTGGCTTTTGGCAGTTTCAGTTGGCCGGCAATCGGTCAAGCAGCTTCACTAGCTGTTCCATTCGCGATTGTCATAGTCGTTTGTGGTTTCCTCAGCGCCCTGATTGATGTTCGTCGCTTACTCCCTGCAATGTCGGGACTCCGCTTTGGACGCTCGGTTGGCACGGCGCTGGCCATTGCTCTCGCCGCCTACCCCACACTGATTCACCAGGTAACAACTCTCAACACAGCACGAAAGCTTCGCGGTATGCGCTCGCGCAGTGCATTCCTTGTTCCCCTTCTTGAGCACACCGTCGAAAAGGCCGTTGCATTGGCTGCGGCTATGGATCTCCGTGGTTTCGGCACTCGCTCACCATCTTCACTAGCTGAAAGTGAGATTGTTTTCACTGATTTCGGTCTGACTTATGGACAGCGATCAGTTCTGAAGGATGTCAGCCTGACTTTTGCCGAAGGTTCCCTCACGGTCCTCACCGGTCTGACTGGTTCTGGAAAAACTGCACTCTTGGACAGCATCGCTGGACTTAGTCAGCATTTTCATCACGGTGAAACAACGGGTTCTCTCACCGTCGGAGGGCGTGATCGGAGCACACTTGCTCCACGTGAAACCACAGGAGTTATTGGGTATGTTCAACAGAACGTTCGCTTAGGTTTTGCCGCTGCCACAGCACGCGAAGAATTGGAATTTGGCCTGCGAGTCACTGGACGATCTCGCATCGAAAGCCGCGACCGTGCTCTGGACTTAGTTGATCAGTTCGGGTTGGGTGAATTTGCAGATAAGCCCATCGAGTTGCTTTCCGCAGGTCAAGCAACTCGCGTTGCTATTGCAGCCGCGCTGACCCACTCACCACACGTTCTTCTACTTGACGAGCCTCTAGCTGACTTGGACACAGACTCATCGGTTGAAATAGTTAATCTGTTTTCTCAACTCCACACCGAGCATGGCATCACAATTGTGATTGCTGAACATCAGGTTGATCCTCTGATAACTCTTGCTCCTCGTTGGCTAACCCTCTCTCATGGAACTGTCATTGAGGGTCGTGAGGCTTCAGCACCCGTGTTTCCTCCGCGAGAGATTCCTGTCGTGGGAAACGATGTTGTCCTTCTTGTTGAGAATCTTTCCGTTTCACACGATGAAGAACCTTTGCTCGACAAGGTGTCCTTCACCGCACGAGTGGGTGAAATCCTCGCCGTGGTCGGCGCTAACGGTGCTGGCAAATCAAGCCTTCTTACTTCACTTGCCACGGATTCTCTAGCTTCCATCACAGTGAGTGGCGGTCGTAGTGTTCTCGTTCCCGAGAATGTTTCATCCCTGTTCATCTCAGAAACCGTAGAGGAAGAACTGGCTCGGGCTGATCGTGTTGCATGTCATGCTGGCAGCGGTCTTACTGCACTGACCTTCTGGTCAATTCTTGAGAGAGAGTCTCAAGATTCTGCAGAACTCCTCGTGACACATCCCCGAGATGCTTCTGCCGGGACTCAACTGGCACTTGCCATCGCAATTCAGCTTTCTTGGAAGCCCAGCGTCATACTCATTGATGAGCCCACCAGGGGACTGGATGCTCGTTCACGAGATGCCATGGCAGAAGTACTGCGTTGTGTAGCTGAAACAGGCACCGTTGTTCTCTTTGCCACTCATGATCAGACCTTCGTCTCTTCTCTCGACTGCAGAGTGCTCAGAATTCAGCACGGAACCCTGACCTCTGTTGAGGTGAATGCATGATTACTCAGACTTCGCTTCGCACTGCTGCTGTCATCACAGCAACAGTGCTAGCTTTCTCAGCATTTGCGTGGCCGCTTTTTGCAATGGCATTGCCCAGCCAAACCCAGGCTGCGGTTCCATTTGTTGTCTTTGCTCTCGTGCCAGCTCTTCTCGTCGTGGTGTCTCTGCTTCTGGATGGTGCCGTTTCGAGTTCCAAGACTCTGGCACTTCTTGGTTTATTGGCAGCAGTGGGAGCTGCTGTCCGAATTGCCAGCACAGGTGTGGGCGGCTTTGAGGCCGTCTTCATCATTTTGATTTTGGGTGGTCGCGCTTATGGAGCCCGTTTCGGGTTCTTACTCGGCATGCTCACGATTGCTCTTTCCTCAATCCTGTGGGGAGGATTTGGGCCTTGGACTGCCTTCCAAATGTTTGCAGCTGGCTGGGTTGGTGCCGGAGCGGGACTCATTCCTGGTCGAATCACCGGGGTTGCAGATAAGGCAGCACGCCGTCGAGAGATTATCTGGCTGATTGCCTATGGCATCATCGCGTCATACCTCTTTGGTGCCCTGATGAACCTCTGGTTCTGGCCGTTCGGCGTGGGACCTGAAACCTCGATCAGCTACATACCCTCTGGCTCTCTTCCTGAGAACCTTGGCCGATTCGGCATTTACACACTGGTCACCTCAACCCTGACCTGGGACACTGTCCGTGCTCTCACCACCGGTATTGGCTTGGCCTTGATTGGTGTTCCTTCACTCAAAGCTTTGCGCAGAGCGAAGCTCTAAATGCTCGTCAAGCTCTAGATATAGACCGCTTCTTCCAGCGTTTGTGCGTCTGAGATCGGATGCAATCCATCTCTGTTGACGACATTGACGAATCTGCGCAGCACGAGCTCCATTTCAGTGGCGAACTGTACGAGATCAAAGTAGGTTGCACTGGGGTTGGGGCCCACGAGCAAATCGAGTGCATCGTCTTCGCCCAGAGAATCAGTCAATGCCGGGCCAAAGACGGCCAGCTCATCAATGTTGTTCATGGCAGCGAGCTTATGCAGTACTTCGCTCATCTCACCGAGAGCTTCCATGCTGACGTTGCCTGAGCCACCCATAAGTACCCTGCGGCCGGCCATGTATTCCTTGTAGGGAACAATGACCGCCTCAGGTTTACGGTGTGCACCCAAAACCACAGGAAGTGCATTCGGATCTGCCCGAAAGGTCTTCAGAATCTTCGAAAAGTTCTCACGTGCATCGGCAACGCTGACGATGACGTCGGGATTTGAGTACCACACGTTGTCAGGTTATCAAATTTGTACATAATTTTGTGTATTTATTATGTACATATTTGTATTTGTGTTTTTGGGCACACAAATCAGCCCTTTCGGGCGAGGTCCGCAAAAAACGCTAGATCTGGCTAAACAGAGAAGTATTTAGCCTCAGGGTGGTGGAATACCAAGGCGTCAGTGGACTGCTCCGGGTGCAGCTGAAGCTCTTCAGACAGCACCACACCCACGCGCTCGGGGCGCAAAAGCTCCACAACCTTTTTGCGATCTTCCATATCTGGGCAGGCGGGGTAGCCCAGGGAGAAACGAGCTCCGCGGTAGTCCAGCTTGAACATTCCAGCGAGATCTTCAGGGTCTTCAGCCTTGTAGCCCAGTTCTTCACGTGTTCTGGAGTGCCAGAACTCTGCAAGAGCCTCGGTCAGCTGCATGGCTAGACCGTTGAGTTCCATGTAGTCGCGATAGGAGTTCTCCGCGAACATCTTCGCGGTAAAAGTGTCCACAGTGGCACCAACAGTGACCAGTTGGAAGCCAACCACGTCTATCTGGCCACTTTCCCTGGATTTCACGAAGTCAGACAAGCACAAGTGACGATCCCGGCGCTGGCGCGGGAATGTGAAACGCAGGCGGTCTGAGCCGAGGGCTCCCCCGCCTGGAAGAGAGGCGGAGCCGCCATCTGGTGCTAAAAGTCCTGGTCGGCCCAGAATTCCAGTCGGGTCATCGCCGTGGTTGAGGATGACAAGATCATCCCCTTCCGAGACGGCGGGGAAGTAGCCATAGACAACCGAGGCATCCATGATGCCCTCGGCCAATATCCGGTCCAGCCAATAGCGCAGACGTGGACGACCCTCGGTTTCCACGAGCTCTTCATAACTTGCGCCATCGTCAGCGCGGCTGGGCTTGAGACCCCACTGGCCCATGAACGTGGCACGTTCATCGAGGAAAGCAGCGTAATCAGCAAGGGCGATGCCCTTGACGATACGCGTTCCCCAGAATGGTGGTGTTGGCACGGTGTTATCCAGTGCCACATCTGAGCGTGCGGGCATGTTCTCGGGCTCAGTTACTTCGAGCAGGCTCTTCTTGTGAATGCGCTTCTTGAGTGCAGGAAGGCCCACAGCGGCAGGATCTGCTCCGCGTGCAATTGCCACGAGAGGTTCCATCAAGGCCAGACCCTCAAAAGCATCGCGCGCATAACGCACAGTTCCATTGAATACCGAAGCAAGATCATCCTCAACGAAGGTGCGGGTCAGAGCTGCGCCACCAAGAATGACAGGCCACTTGGTGCCCAAACCGCGGTTTTGAAGTTCCTCGAGGTTTTCCTTCATCACCACGGTGCTCTTCACGAGCAAACCACTCATACCGATGACATCGGCATTGTGCTCTTCAGCAGCCTGGATAATCTCGTTGATGGTCTTCTTGATGCCGATATTGATGACGTCGTAACCATTGTTGGTCAGGATGATGTCGACCAAGTTCTTACCAATGTCGTGCACGTCACCACGAACCGTAGCCAAAACAATGGTTCCCTTGCCGGCTTCGTCGCTCTTTTCCATGTGTGGTTCGAGCAGAGCTACGGCATTCTTCATCACTTCAGCTGATTGCAGCACGAAGGGAAGCTGCATTTCACCGTTGCCGAAGCGCTCGCCCACAATCTTCATACCTGCAAGCAAGTGATCGTTGATGATTTCCAGCGGTGTGACCCCGTTAGAGCGAGCAAGGTCGAGGTCATCCTCAAGTCCCTTGCCTTCGCCGTCAATGATGCGTCGCTCAAGACGTTCACCCACGGGAAGAGCAGCAAGTTCTGCAGCACGGGCATCTTTCAGGCTGGCAGAGTCCACTCCATCGAAAAGATCCAGCATGGTGGAGAGGGGGTCATAGGTGAGATTGCCATCAGCGTCGTATTCACGGCGATCCCACACCAGATCGAGTGCAACCTTTCGCTGGTCTTCAGGAATTGTAGCCAAGGGAACAATCTTGGCGGCATCCACGATGGCGGAGTCGAGGCCCGCCTCGACCGCTTCGTGGATGAAGACCGAGTTCAGCACGGCACGAGAAGCAGGGTTCAAACCGAAGGACACGTTGGAGACACCCAAAGTGGTGTGAATGCCAGGGTATTTGGCGTTGATCTGGCGAATGGCCTCGATGGTCTCAATCGCATCGCGACGAGTTTCTTCCTGGCCGGTGGCAATGGGGAAAGTAAGAGCGTCAACAATGATGTCGTCAACGCGCATTCCCCACTGCTCAACCAAGGTGTCAACCAAGCGCGAGGCAATACGAACCTTGTCGAAGGTGGTACGAGCCTGACCCTCTTCATCAATGGTGAGAGCAATCACGGCTGCGCCGTGTTCTTTGACCAAAGGCATGATGCGGCCGAAGCGAGAAGTGGGCCCGTCACCATCTTCGAAGTTCACCGAGTTGATAACCGGACGACCACCGATGAGCTCCATACCGGCTTGAAGAACAGCAGGCTCAGTGGAGTCCATCACCAGTGGCAGCGTGGACGCACTCGCGAATCGTGACACGATTTCGCGGGCGTCATCGGTGCCGTCTCGGCCGACGTAGTCAACACAGACGTCGAGCAGGTGTGCTCCATCGCGCACTTGCTGGCGCGCGATATCGACGCAGTCATCCCAGCGACCTTCGAGCATGGCTTCGCGAAAAGCCCTGGAACCGTTGGCGTTGGTGCGCTCACCAATAGCGAGGAAAGCGTTGTCCTGAGTAAACGGAACGTGCTGGTACAGGCTGGCCACACCCGCATCATGTTCTGGTGTGCGGGGTGAAAGCTTCATGCCGCCAACGCGGTCAACGACTGCCTTGAGGTGAGCGGGAGTCGTGCCACAGCAGCCGCCGACGAGTGCTAGACCAAACTCTTTCACGAACTGCTCGTGGGCAATGGCTAGCTCTTCTGGCCCCAGTGGGTACCTTGCACCATCAGCAGTGAGCTCAGGAAGACCGGCATTAGGCATCACCATGATGGGCACCGTCGAGTACTTGGAAAGCTGACGTAGGTGCTCGCTCATCTCAGCAGGACCGGTGGCACAGTTCAGGCCGATCATGTCGATGCCCAAAGGCTCCAGCGTTGTCAGGGCTGCACCAATTTCAGAACCCATCAACATGGTTCCGGTGGTTTCTACTGTGACCTCAACAAAGATAGGGAGTTTGATGCCCTCTTCTTCGATGGCTTGCTTGCAACCGTTGACCGCTGACTTGGTCTGCAGCAGGTCTTGAGAAGTTTCAATCAGGAACGCATCTGCGCCGCCTCGAATGAGACCCACAGCTTGCTCAGCAAAAGTTGCCTTGAGGTTGGCATAGGTGGTGTGACCCAGGCTGGGCAGTTTGGTGCCGGGTCCCATTGAGCCGAGCACCCAGCGCATGCGACCGTCTTGTGTTTCAAACTTCTCAGCGCTGGCACGAGCAATCTCGGCACCGGCCTGAGCAAGTTCGGTAATGCGGTCCTCGATGCCGTAGTCACCAAGGTTGGACCAGTTCGCACCAAAGGTGTTGGTCTCAACGCAGTCAATTCCAGTTTCAAAGTAAGCATCGTGAACGGCAGTGATGATGTCGGGGCGGCTGACATTGAGAATCTCATTGCAGCCTTCGAGTTGCTGAAAGTCATCCAGGCTGGGGTTGTGATCCTGCAACATGGTTCCCATTGCTCCGTCAGCAATGACGACGCGCTCTTTGAGCGCGTCAAGTAATGCCTGGGAACGAGTGGGAATGGAAGGTGTAGACACCTCTCAAGCTTAACGTGGTGAGACTAGGCGAGATGTTCGCCGAAGAATGCCTCGATGCGTGACCATGCATCGGCTGCTTCAATAGGACGTGGCTTGAAACCCACCACGGTATTCATGAATGGTTTCAAGAAATCCGGTCCAGCTTGGGTGGGGTTCATAAACGCGTGTGAAGCTTTTGGATAGACCTTCACATCATGTGGGATTCCAGCCTTGGTCAGGGCCGCCTCCAGCTTGGGGCCTGCGCCCTTGAGTGACTTATCTTTGCCGCCGAAGCTGGCAACGATGGGGCACGAGCCTGCTAATTGTGCTTCAAGGTCTTTTGCAGCTTGGCCATAGTTGACAGCTGCTGCGTCATAGCCCTTGTTGACTAATTGCAAGGCAAAGCCTCCGCCCATACAGAAGCCAACAACTCCGACTTTGCCTGTGCAATCTGGTCTGGAAAGCAGAAGCTGCTTCGCGGCTTCCACATCCAGATAAGCCTGGCCCGTGCCATCGACCAGAGCGCGGAAAGTTGCCGTGAGGCACTTGCGCATCCCCCCTCGGCTGTAAAGATCGGGCATCAGCACAAGGTATCCAGCACTGGCCATTCGGGTGATCTGCGAGCGCATCGACTCGTCGATACCGAAGACTTCGTGCACCATCACCACCGCGGGAAAGGGCCCTTGGCTGGAGGGAACAGCAAGTACTCCCTGGAGTTCATCATCTCCAGGCATGGGGATGGAGATTTCCGTGAGTGTCACCTCGAGGGACACGACTATCTCAGTTTCTTGACGACAGGTATGGCGGTTGTGGGAGATTCACCCTGGTCATAAACCTCTGAGGGGCTGCCGATGACGAGTGAGTCATTGGGCCCGATAACACTGGGGTCTTTCCCGTCGTAATCGAAGGAGTTGAGCACCCACTTCATTGCCTCTAGGCGTGCCCGCTTCTTATCGTTGGACTTCACCACGGTCCAGGGAGCAACATCTGTGTTTGTTGCCTGGAACATTGCTTCTTTTGCCTCGGTGTATTCATCCCACTTATCTAGCGATGCGAGGTCTGTGGGGGAAAGCTTCCAGCGCTTGACGGGGTCAGTGCGACGCTCAAGGAAACGACGTCGCTGCTCGGCTTCTCCAACAGAGAACCAGAACTTGAAGATCTTGACGCCCGACTGAGCCAGCATGCGTTCGAACTCAGGTGTGGAGCGGATAAATTCCTCATATTGCGCATCGGTGCAATATCCCATCACACGCTCAACACCTGCTCGGTTATACCAAGAGCGGTCAAACATGACGAGTTCCCCTGCGGCAGGTAGGTGCTCAACATAGCGCTGGAAATACCACTGGCTGCGCTCACGTTCGGTGGGCTTCTCCAGTGCCACAACCCTGGCACCACGCGGATTCATGTGCTCCATGAAGCGCTTGATAGTTCCACCCTTGCCAGCAGCATCGCGACCTTCAAAGAGGATGATGACGCGTTGGCCGGTTTCCTTGATCCAGACCTGTAGTTTCAGAAGCTCCACTTGCAAGACATGCTTGCGGTGGTCGTATTCCTTGCGAGTGAGTTTGGTGTCATAGGGGAAACCCTGTCGCCATGCGTCATCCTCGGCGAGGGTCTTGGGGGCATCGTCATCGAGAAGATCCTCGGCGGTAAAGGTTGCCTTCAGAATCTCTGCCGTGTCGAAGGTGCCATCGCTGTTGGGGCTCATGCTCACAGCCTAGAACTCTTAGGGGTGGAGCGGCTGCTTGCGCAGCTTTGCCCACACCCGTGCAATCAACAAAGCGATAAAGGCGTTGATCGACATGAAAATAGCAATACCCAAGATGTAGGTAACAACTCCACCGATTCCGTTAGGGCCGTCTGGCTCCAAGAACGGGTAAGGCCACCAGCCCGTCAACATTCCTCGGATGACCGTGAAGGCTACCCAGCCCAAGGGGTACAGCAAGGCCCACCACATTGCACGGATGCGAAGCGAGATTCGCCCTGAAGCAAACAGCCACTCCAGAACGATGACAACAGGCACCCACACGTGGGTACTCTCGTTGCACCATGCCGGTGGTTCGTAGCCCTCAGAGGGGATGTTGCGCAGCAATACGTTATACACAACGCCCGTGACGATCGCGTAGGAGAATACGGAGACGCGCACGATGGTGAAAAGCTTGGTGTCACGAGCAGAGGTCCACGCCAGGTAACCGCCCACAGCAAACGCAACAATGTTGATCAGGCTGGACTGGATGGTGAAGTAGCTGAAGTACTTCTCGGGATAGAAGGCATCATTGACCACTTCGGACCAGATCTGAGTAGTGATTGCTGCCAAGACCCAGGCAGCAATTCCCCAGCGGACAAGGGCAGTAATTTTGCGCGACGTTGTGCTCACCAGCATGACGTTAGCACCACATTCAGCCAACTAACAGCCCTAATTCAGTGAACATCCATGCTGGTCTTCGTAGGATTGAAGAATGAACACTGATCAAGGTCTCCTCGCAGAACAGCCCGGCACTTTTGCACTCATCGGTTTACTCGTGTTGTGGAGTGCAATCTGGAAGGGCTTTGCGCTCTACCGCGCCGGTTCACTCAAGTCAGTGCCCTGGTTTGTGGTTCTGTTTGTACTCAACACAGCAGGCATCCTTGAGATCTTGTACCTCTTCGTTTTCAGCAAGCGCCAGAAGGACTTAACACCCCCTGCTTAATCCCCTCAGCGTGCACTCGAGGGTAGATTGAAAGAATGACTTCTCCACGCACACGCTGGTTCGGCCTGCTGTTTATCAGCCTTGCCGTCTCGCTCATCATCGTCGACTCGACCATTATCAATGTTTCGATTCCGTCGATCATTGAAGACCTTGGTATCACCAGCACGCAAGTGCAGTGGGTTCAGGAGTCTTACACTCTCGTCTTTGCTGCCCTGATTCTTGTATTTGGTGCGCTCTCTGACCGCTTTGGTCGCCGCCGCATGCTCATTATCGGTATGACGATCTTCGTCATCTCTTCCGTTATCGCTGGGTTCTCTGAAGATGGCAACCTGCTTATTGCTGCACGCGTCCTTCAGGGCTTCGGTGGGGCAATGGTTCTTCCCACGACTCTCTCCCTGGTCAACGCCAACTTCCGAGGCAAGGAGCGCGGTATCGCGTTCGCTGTCTGGGGTTCCACCATCGGTGGAATGGTGGCTGTCGGCCCCGTTCTTGGCGGATGGCTCACCACTGACTACTCGTGGCGCTGGGCATTCGGCATCAACATTCCTCTCGGAATCCTCATCATCATTGGTACGTTGCTGACCGTTCCTGAGTCCAAAGAAGAGGGCAACACTGGTCGTATCGACTGGATGGGGGCTGTGTACTCTGTCCTCGCCATGTCCACATTGGTCTTCGGCCTCATTGAAGGTCGCACCTATGGCTGGTGGGAAGTCAACAAGCCTTTCACCGTCGGCGACTGGACCTGGCCAGGCAAGGTTTCCATCATTCCTGTGATGTTCTTGATCTTTGTCATCGCCACAACACTGTTCATTGCACATGGCTCCTCCCGCATCAAAAAGGGAAAGTCTGCACTGCTCTCATTCAACCTCTTTGGGATTGCGTCGTTCCGCAACGGAAACATCGCAGCCATGGTTATTTCCCTGGGAGAATTCGGGGTTATTCTGTCACTGCCTCTGTGGCTGCAGTTCGTCATTGGATATGACGCCTTGCAGACAGGTTTCGTACTTCTTGGTCTCGCCGGTGGTGCATTCTTAGCTTCTGGTCTTGCCGGTGGACTTTCTGGCAAGGTATCGCCAGTGTCTATGGTTCGCCTCGGTATTCTGCTGGAAATCGTGGGCGTCGCAGGATTGGGCTTTGCAATTAGTCCCACAGCTTCGTGGATCAACGTTGTGCCGTGGCTCTTCGTATATGGAATGGGTGTGGGCCTCGCAACTGCCCAACTCACCAACGTTGTGCTCAAAGATGTCCCTGTTCAAGAATCTGGTCAGGCCTCAGGAACCCAGAGCACTGCCCGTCAGCTTGGTTCTGCACTGGGTATCGCTGTCCTCGGAACAATTCTGTTCACCTCTATTCAGGTTGAGCTCACACAGAAGTTGACCGACGAAAAGGTTCCCGCTGCCCAAGTCACTCAGTACGTTGACGCGGTCGTGGACACCGCTGGTGGAGCCATCATTGGTTTCGAGCAGAACCCTGAAACTCAGCCTGTCGCATCGGCTGCAAAGGTAGCAATCACTGACGGAACTCGTTATGGTGCTTTCGCTGCTGCCGGTTTCCTCGCATTGGGCTTCTTGGCAACCCTTTCCCTCGGGTCAACCCGTAAGGAAGAAGTCGAGACCATCCACGAAGGTGGAGATGCACACGTCATCTAATTGATTCAGCATTTATTGAAAGAGCCGGCTCCCCTCAGGGGCCGGCTCTTTCGTGCTTGGAGGCGAGGTGTCTCTAATGCTTTTCGGGAATTGGTGCTTCGCCACTGGCAGCAAGCTTTTCAAAGTAGTGGCGTGACTCTTCTTGTCGGATGCCCTCAATGCCTGTAGCGATCTCTGCACGAAGGTGTTCAGGTCCATAACCAAAGGAGTCGACCAGGTCCTGTGCGTGTGAACGCAAGCGTGTAATCAAGCGGTCAACATATGCCGTGACTGCCTCTGCACGCTGTGCTGACAGTCGACCCTTGATCAAATACCAAGCCAGGTTGTGCTCAATGACATGAAGGCCGAAGAGGTCACGCACCCAGGTCAGGACCTGCTTGGTTCCCTCATCTTCAATCCGAGCCAGCGCATCAGTGAATGCCTCCCACTGGAGCAAATGTCCATGTGCTGTTGCGGCTTCAATCAGTTGACTCTGCTTGTTGTTGAAAACTTCAGCCTCGGAGCCTGACTTCTTGGCATCGCGAAGTTCAAGTGCAATTTCAGCAATCATTGTTTCGACGCGGTCCGTCAAGAGTTCATGCTGAACATCAGCCTCACGGAGCTCGTTCACCGCACGGGCTGTGGAACCACGGTCGTGCACATTCTGTCCAAGGCGGCGAAGACCCGAACCGGTCACTGCTCGCTCGGTGACCTGTTCCATCACCAGTCGTGCAAGGGTTCCGGTGTCCGCATCCTTGAATTTGCGACTGTAGTCAGTCAAGAGACGCTTAGCCACGAGCTGAAGGAGGACATTGTTGTCTCCCTCAAACGTGACATAGATATCTAGGTCTGCACGAAGTGCCGTCAATCTGTTCTCAGCAAGGAATCCCTGACCGCCGCACGCTTCACGTGCCTCTTGAAGCGTGTTCAGTGCGTGCCAGGTTGAGAGAGGCTTAAGTGCAGCGGCAAGGGTCTCGAGATCTTGGCGGTTGTCATCCGTGTCGTCAGCTCCACTGAAAACGGAATCAAACTTCTCGAGAAGAACTTCTTGTGAAAATGCTTGTGCATAGGTAGTAGCGATGAGCGGAATAAGGCGGCGCTGGTGGCGCTGGTAATCCATCAGGACTGTTTCGCCGTGACCTGCTTGACCAAACTGGCGACGTTCATTTCCGTAGGTCACTGCAATTTGCAGAGCGAGCTTAGAGGCATTAACCGCTGCCCCGTCAAGAGAAACGCGTCCCTGCACGAGCGTTCCTAGCATCGTGAAGAAGCGACGACCAGGGCTTGCAATGGGTGATGTGTAGGTGCCATCTTCTGCAACATCTCCATAGCGGTTGAGCAGATTGGTGCGTGGCACGCGAACGTGATCAAAGTGCAGTCGCCCGTTATCTATTCCGTTCAGACCTCCCTTGAGGCCGTCATCTTCGCCGCCGATTCCCCTAAAAAAGTTTCCTTCCGTGTCACGAAGCGGGACATAGAAAGCATGAACTCCGTGATTTACGCCCTGGGTGATGAGCTGGGCGAAGACAACCGCTGCTCGGCCATGCAGAGCAGCATTACCCAGATAGTCCTTCCACGCACCACGGAATGGAGTGTTGATCACCCAGTCATGCGTCTCAACATCGAATGTTGCTGTGGTGGCAATGGACGAAACATCAGAGCCGTGACCGGTCTCCGTCATCGCATACACACCTGGTGTGCTGAAATTCATGGCATCCGGAAGCCAACGCTTGTGATGCTCGGTAGTGCCGAGGTGCAAAATGGCGGCAGCAAAAAGCCCCCATTGAACTCCTGACTTAATCTGCATCGAAGGATCAGCAACGACAAGTTCTTGGAACGCGGCCAAATTGCCGCCGTGATCTTCCAAGCCGCCGAATTCCTTGGGAAAAGATAGATTCACTTGCCCGTGCTTCACCAGAAGCTGGAGTTGCTCAAGTACCCGTTCTCGATGGTCATCACGGGAGAGTCCTGGGATGCCTTGCATTTCTGGGCGTCCTGCTAATTCACGTGATGCGAGACGAATGTCTGCCCATTTACCGAGCAAAAAGCGCTCCAGAAGCTGGCGGTCAACGGTAGCTGACTCGTTTTCTGTCTCAATTTTGTCGATGACTGACATGCTGCGGAACCTTTCGAGGTGAATATCTACAACTCCAGACTTATTGCACTCCACCTCGGCAGCCTGAGCAACACCTGTGTGGAGCTCCTACAACCAACAGGGCGCATGCCCTGTTTTGTTTGTTGTTTCCGTACCGAGGCTCACAGGAAACACTTAGGCTGGATGAATGCTCACCGTCATTTTTGGCCTCTCTGGCGCACTCGTCTTTGGCAGTGGTGACTTCCTGGGCGGTATGGCTTCCAAGCGCATGGGTGCATTCTTGGCAACTGGTGTTGCCGGAGTTATTGGTCTGTTTGTTCTTTTGGGATTGACGTACCTTATTCCAGGCACCGTCTCCCCCGAAACCATCTTGTGGGGTTTGATTTCTGGAGTGTGTGGAGCACTGGCCATCTTGCTGCTCTATGCAGCACTGGCCATTGGCCCGATGAGTATCTTGTCTCCACTGGGCGCACTCATCTCAGCCATCTTCCCTGTCCTCTGGGCAATTTTCATCTCTCACGAAAGCCTTGCCTGGTTTGGTTACCTCGCCCTGGGTATTGGTGCTGTGGCAATTGTGCTCGTGGCCTTCACCCCAGAAAAGGAAGCCGTCAAACCCACTCTTCGAGGCATTATTTTTGCCTCTATTTCGGGCATCTTGATTGGTCTTTTCCTCATCGTCATGGACCAAGTTCCTGACGATTCTGGCGTCTACCCGCTCGTATTCAACCGGTTTGTTAACATCACCATCATGTTCAGCGCGGTCGGTGGCATGGCCCTGATTCGCTGGGCACACAAGCGCGGTTATTTCGGCCGCGATGGCAAACCTCGTGCCGATCTTGTGGTCGGGGATGCGGGCGCACTCGACTACAAAAATGGAATCCTGTTGGCCCTTGGTTGTGGTGTCCTGGACGCCACAGGAAACGCACTATTGCTGCTGGGTATCCAATCAGGAAACCTCAGCGTGATGTCAGTGCTCACCGCGATGTATCCAGCAGGAACCATTATTTTGGCAGCGTTGGTTCTGCGCGAAAAAATTACCAAGCTTCAACTCGTGGGTATGGTGTTGGCACTTGCCGCAGCAGGGCTACTCGCTCTGAGCTAAGTCGACGGAAATTAAACAAGCGCCGCACCCCCGAAGGGATGCGGCGCTGATGTTTAACTCCGCTTAGGCGTTAGATGCTGAGAGCTGGTCGAGCAGCTCGTCACCTGGCTGAGCAGGAATCATCTCAGCAGAGATTTCTGCACGGCCGAGAAGCTCGTTCATGCGACGCTGGCGGGTGCGAGGAATGATGGTGACCACCGTTCCCTGCTTTCCCGCGCGGCCAGTACGACCAGAGCGGTGCATGTAGGTCTTGTACTCATCAGGAGCATCAGCCTGGATAACCAGGTCAATGTCGTCCACGTGAATACCGCGAGCTGCAACGTCAGTTGCAACAAGAACGTTCACGCGGCCGCTGGTGAGCAGCTGCAGGTTACGTGTACGACGTGACTGGTTGAGGTCACCGTGCAGGCTGGTTGCAGGAATACCTGCATCCTCTAGCTGGTCAGCAAGCTGCTCAGCGTAAGCACGGGTACGGGCAAAGATCAGAGTCTTTCCTTCACGAGAAGCAAGCTGCTCGATCACCATGGGCTTGTCACGGTGCTCCACTATCAAGACTCGGTGGTCAATGGTGGAAGAAGCCTGGTCTTCACCAGCAACTTCGTGAACTGCAGGATCCTTGAGGAATTCCTTCACGATTGCTGCAACACCCTTGTCCAAGGTTGCCGAGAACAGCAGACGCTGTCCGTCAGCCTTGGTGGCGCGCAGGATGCGCTGCACGGGCTCGAGGAAGCCCAAGTCGCACATGTGGTCAGCCTCGTCCAGCACCGTGATGGTGATGTTTCTGAGGTCAATGTGACCTTGCTCGACGAGGTCTTCCAAACGACCAGGGGTCGCGATGATGATGTCCACTCCACGGCGCAGGCTCATGACCTGCTTGTGCTGAGGCACACCACCGAAGATGGTCGTGGTGAACAGGCCAACCGAGCGAGCGATGGGCTGCACGGTGCGGTCAATCTGCATGGCAAGCTCACGGGTAGGAGCCATGATCAGGGCGCGAGGTGCGCGACCCTGCTTGCGGTCCTTGCCACCGTTGTTCTCCATCAGGCGCTCAACAACAGGTGAACCGAAGGCAATGGTCTTGCCCGATCCGGTTTTTCCGCGGCCAAGAACATCCTTGCCAGCAAGAACGTCAGGGATAGTTGCAGCCTGGATAGCGAAGGGTGCAGCTGCACCCATGGATGCGAGCTGACGACAAATGTTGTCTCCCAGACCGAGGTCTGCAAAGCTCACGCCATCGACATCAGCAGCAGTGGTTGCCTGTGCTTCGAGACGCTCGAGTACGACGTCCTCTTCAGGAGTGAAGCGCGCCTTCTCATCCTTTGCAGGGTAGAAGTCAGATGCGGAACGGCGAGGAACCTCGTCCTTGTTGTAACGGGGACGGTCTCCGCCGAAGTTACGTGCTGGGCGGTCGTTGCGGTCACCATACGAAGGACGGTCTCCACGAGGAGCACGATCACCGAAAGCTGGGCGCTCAGAACGCTCGCCACGGTTGTAGGCAGGACGTTCGTTACGGTCACCGTAGGAAGGACGCTCAGAGCGTTCTCCGCGGTTGAAAGCTGGGCGCTCAGAACGCTCACCACGGTTATAGGCAGGACGTTCAGTGCGGTCACCGTAAGAAGGACGATCGCCACGAGGAGCGCGGTCTCCGTAAGAGGGACGCTCGCCACGAGGTGCATCGCGGTCGTAACGGGGACGCTCAGTGCGGTCGCCATACGATGGGCGGTCTCCGCCACGGTTGAAAGCGGGACGTTCGGAACGCTCACCACGGTTATACGCAGGACGTTCGTTGCGGTCACCATACGATGGGCGATCTCCACGAGGAGCACGATCACCGTAAGTAGGACGCTCAGAACGCTCGCCGCGGTTATACGCAGGACGTTCATTACGGTCACCATATGTCGGACGATCTGCGCGCGGTGCGCGATCTCCGTATGCAGGACGTTCGTTGCGGTCACCACGGGGTGCGCGGTCACCGTAGGAGGGACGCTCACCGGCAGGTGCGCCGCGACGTGCGTCGCGGTCTTCGCTGTTCCAACGGTTCTTGGCTGGAGCCTCAGGGGACTCTGCGCGGAAACCGCGGTGCCCTGGGCTGCGAGAACCAGCGGAAGGACCGCCGGTCTTCTTCGCGCCGTAGCGTGGTTCAAAATTCTTAGCCGGACGACCGCCGGCTGGTTTCTTGTTCTTAGGCATGACATTTTCTCTGGGTTGGATTCAAAGCAAAACAGCGCACAAACGCGCTGGTAAGAACCCGGGCAGTCTATGGCCGGGACCGATTCACATTGAGTGACTATCACCAACACATTTGTTGGGGAACCGGCCCACCTGACTTACAAACCCATCTGCACCACTGTGCAGTGTCAAGAGCCGACCTTTTGACTATACGGGAGTATCCCCAAAGGTTCAAGAAAAAGTTTAAGGTTTAACCGAAAATCGCCCCATTGAGGGGCGAAGATCTTGGCGGAGACGGCGGGATTTGAACCCGCGGTCCCCTTACGAGGACTCCACCTTAGCAGGGTGGTGCACTAGGCCGAACTATGCGACGTCTCCATGCGCTCCTGCAAGCAGAAGCACCTCAGCAATCATACCCGTAAGGAATTCGCCGGGAATAATCGAGTGCTATTGCTGGTCGAGCGTACGACCTGCGGAACAGGTGTAGTCACCTGCGGTCTGACCATTGACAGTGTCAGGAAGTACTGCGACTTCGGCTGCCGGAGCAGCAGGGGTGGGTGTTGTTGCAGTGCCAGTTGGGGAAGGCGATGCAGAAGCGTTCTTCTTCGCGGCCTTTGCTGCAGCTGCAGCGGCCGCTTCGGCAGCAGCAGCTGCCTTAGCTGCTGCATCAGGGTCAGCAACAGATCCGTAACCAGTGCCACCACTGAGACCTACCGGCTGGTCAGCGAGAATAGCTGCGAAAAGTGCGTCGGCCTCTGCCTGCTTGGGTTGTACCTTGCCGGCGTAGACGCCCTCACCACCGGTTGCACCAGGGTATTGAACGAAGACGATGTTTTCTAATGGAATGTCTTTGAGTGCCATCGCGATAGACACCATAGTGTCCAGGCTGTTCAAGCTGTTTGACAGCGACATGTTCGAGATAGCTGCCTTAGCTAAGCCAAAGAGAGCAACAGGGTTGGTCAGAGTCTGTGCGCTCTTGAGCTTACGCACGAGTGAGGACAGGAAGACCTGTTGGTTGCTGATGCGACCTAAGTCGCTGCCGTCTCCCACACCGTGACGAGTGCGAAGGAACTGAAGTGCCTCTAACCCGGAAAGTGTGTGCATCCCGGCAGAGAGGAAGGTCTGGGTGTACTCGTCTTCAATGGGCTCAGCAACACAGACCTCAACGCCGCCGACAGCGTTCGCCATTTCGATCACGCCATTGAACTGAATCATGGCAGCGAAAGGAATGCTCAAACCAGTGAGCTGCTCCACCGTGAGAACAACACAGGGCAGGCCGCCCTCGTTGAGCGAACCGTTGATCGGACCGGTCCAGCCACCGCCGCCATATCCATCACCATCGGTGTCTGGACATTCGGGATAGCGAACCACAAGGTCACGAGGAATCGAGATGACTGTTGCATTGGTGTGATCTGCAGAGATGTGCAGCACGATGTTCACATCGTTGAGCGTGCTACCGGGATCAGCGTCAAAGACATTGGCGTCAGTGCCTTCACGGGAGTCACTTCCTACGAGCAGGAAGTTCACACCGCCTTCGATGGCTCCAATATCTGGAATCTTCTGGTCATTGGCTAAGGCAACACCAGCATTTGCGCCCCGGGTGATGTCCCAGAAAGCAATACCGGCGATAGACATCGTTGCAACAAGAACAACAGAAAGTCCGGCACCGATAAAACCAAGAAGAGTTCGTGAACCCTTGACCGGTGCTACTCGTCCGTGACGGATGGCAGCTCGAGCAGAGCGAATGCGGCGCTGGCGTAAAGCCTTCTCATCGCTCATTTGCTCCCCTTGTCACAGGCGTAATGAATAAATCTGGCGGAGGGCGTGGGATTCGAACCCACGATGCATTGCTGCACACTGGTTTTCAAGACCAGCTCCATCGGCCGCTCGGACAGCCCTCCTTGTTATCTTCCAAAGAAAACAACTTGATGAGTCTACCCGAACTGCTCATATAAGCGTTTCAGAGCATCCTGAGAGAGCCCTGTTAGTGGGTTAAGGCAGTGTGTTGAGAGCGTCGAGCAGGCCTAAATCCTGAACCTGGCCGCAGATTTCACTCGCAACAGCCTTGACTTCAGGCTCAGCATTTCCCATGGCAACACCGCGGCCAAGTTCGCCTGCCCACTCAAGCATTTGAATATCGTTGTTGCCATCACCGGCTGCAAAGATACGTGATCGAGGAAAATCGAGCGCTTCGCGCACCTTCTCTAAAGCAGATGCTTTGCTGACACCCTCTGGCGCAATGTCGAGCCAGGCAGCCCATCCGATGGTGTAACTGACCTGCTTGAGGCCGATGCGTTCGACGACCTGTAAGAAATCTTCCGTGTCATGATCCGGGGACACGACGACCACGCGGGTGGCGTTGAGATTGAGCAAGCCGTCAAAATCAACCTGATGAGCCAGCAGGTTGGGGTCAACTCCCGGGATGGGTTCGGTGTAGTAGTAGTTACCGTTTTCATCTTCAACGGCGTAGCAACCTTCGGGCAGGTGACCTTTGATGAGCTTGAGTACCTTCTCGGGGTTGAACGTTTCAATGTAGTGCTTGGAGTAGCCGTCGGGGCCGAGAGGATCTCTCTTCAGCAGCATCGCGCCGTTGGAGCACACGACATACTCTGGCCAGATCTCGAGTTGGCGAAGAACAGGGATTGTTTCCACAAGAGAGCGGCCTGTTGCAAGCATGACTTCGTGGCCTCGCTCAGCGGCAGCACGAACAGCATCCACAACTTCTGGTGCAACATCCCCGCGATGAGTCAACAGGGTGCCATCAACGTCAAGGGCAACAAGCCAGCGATCTTCAGGAGCAACCTGAGTCACAGCTGACACTTAAGCACCCACCGGAGTGATCACAGACATTCCACCGAGGTAGGGGCGAAGAGCTTCAGGAATGATGACCGAGCCATCAGCTTGCTGATGGGTTTCCAAAATGGCAACCAACCAACGAGTAGTAGCAAGGGTTCCGTTGAGCGTGGCAACGGGAGCGGTTTTGCCGCTTTCAGTGCGATAGCGCGTCTCGAGACGACGCGACTGGTAGGTCGTGCAGTTCGAGGTACTGGTGAGCTCACGGAAAGCTCCCTGGGTGGGAACCCACGCTTCAATGTCGAACTTACGAGCTGCACTAGAACCCAGGTCACCGGCTGCAACGTCAATCACGCGATAAGCGAGACCAAGGGACTGCAGCATTCCTTCTTGCCAGGCAACGAGACGGTCGTGCTCAGCCTCAGCCTCTTCTGGTGTCGTATAGACAAACATTTCCAGCTTGTTGAACTGGTGCACTCGAATGATGCCGCGGGTGTCCTTGCCACTGGATCCAGCTTCGCGGCGATAGCAGGTGGACCAGCCGGCATAACGAAGGGGTCCCTCGGTGAGGTCAATGATTTCGTCGGAGTGGTAGCCGGCGAGCGCGACCTCGCTGGTGCCAGTGAGGTAGAGATCATCAGCTGGGAGGTAGTAAATCTCGTCTGAGTGCTCGCCCAAAAAACCGGTTCCCTGCATGATGTCAGGGCGTACCAACGTCGGAGTGATGAGAGGAACAAATCCGGCCTCAAGAGCACGGTCCAGAGCGAGGTTCATCAGAGCAAGTTCAAGACGTGCACCGATTCCGCGGAGGAAGTAGAAGCGAGCGCCGGAAACCTTGGTGCCGCGAGTCATATCGATAGCGCCCAGGCTTTCACCCAGCTCTAAGTGGTCCTTGGGTTCAAAGTCGAAGGTGGGAACAGTACCGACCTCACGCAGGGTGACGAAGTTGTCTTCTCCACCGGAGGGGATGCCTTCAATGATGGGGTTCTGAATCTTGCGGGCAGCATCGGTGTATGCCTCGTCTGCAGCAGTAGCTGCAGCGTTGGCTTCCTTGACCTTGGCTGCAAGCTGGGCAACTTCTGCGAGAAGTGCCTTCTTCTCGTCGCCTTGTGCTTGACCAACCTTTTTACTGAACACGTTCTGTTCTGCGCGGAGTTCTTCAAAGGCTGCGAGCGCAGCGCGGCGATCCGCGTCAGCTTTCAAGGCAACGTCAACCAACCCTGGATCAGAACCTCGGGCCACCTGAGAGGCTCGAATAACGTCAGGGTTTTCGCGAAGCAATACTGGGTCAATCACTCCCCCAGTTTACGGTGACTAGTCGCCGAGTATCTCCGCAAGCCAGGCTCGTGCGTCGGTGAAGATTCCGTCGGCATAGCGCTTGGAGTGCTCGGTGGTGATTTTGTCAGCACGAGGATAAGAACCCAAGAAGATGACCTTAGGGCTGAAACGACGAAGGCCCAAGAGAGCATCAGCCACACGTTCATCACGTGCATGGCCTTCGGCATCAATAACAAAGCGGTAGCGACCGAACTCGTCCCCGATAGGTCGTGACTGAATCAGCGAGAGGTTCACGCCACGTGTGGCGAATTGCTCGAGCATTTCCAGCAAAGCACCAGAGCGGTCATCAGGTAGTTCCACAATCAGACTTGTTTTGTCTGATCCCGTGGGTGCAGGAAGTTCTGTAGTTTTGCTGACCAGAACAAAGCGGGTGACCGCATTGGGGTTATCGGCAATGCCAGAGGCCAGCACCTCGACGTCGTAGTGTCGAGCAATGCCCGCTGGAGCGATGGCTGCATCCGCAGTGTCGTTTTCCAGCAGGCTGGCAGCTGCTGCCACGTTGCTGGAAGACGGAATGTGGCCGTGGTGCGGGATGGAGTTCTCAAGCCAGCCGCGGCACTGGGCATATGCAACGGGGTGAGCGTTGACAATCTTGACGTCAGCAAGTGACGTTCCTGTGCGGGCAACAAGCTCGAACTCAACGGGCACAAGGTATTCACCAATAATGCGCAGGTTGGGAATGTTTGCCAAGGCGTCTTGGGTGGCGGTGACGCCGCCTTCGACGGAATTCTCGATGGCAATCATGGCCGCAACAGAACGACCCGAGACAACATCCGCGAGTGCTTCACCCACGTTATTGACCGAGTGCCAGGTCTTTCCTTGTGCTTCTGGAACCTGCGCCAGGGCAGCCTCAGTAAAGGTGCCGGCAGGACCTAAA